>JAYTJI010000054.1:0-4967 GCA_043731245.1 Methylococcaceae bacterium
GCCGATAATTGGGTGAGCCAACTAAAAACCGATCCTCGGTTGTGGACTGATTTTATCCCGATAGCTTTCCATGTTGACTATTGGGATTATATTGGTTGGAAAGACAGGATGGTTTTGCCGGGGACTACGCAGCGGCAAAGCCAATATAAAGCTGAAAATAAAATCAGTTCGGTTTATACGCCCGGCTTTGTCATTAATGGGCAGGAATGGCAAGGCTGGTTTAAGCAGAGGTCGCTACCGCCACAAAATCGCCAGAATGTAGGTGTGTTAAAGGCGGCAATTAACGGTAACAGTGTTGATATTAATTATTTAGGCGCTAAACAAGATTTGGAATATCACATTGTCGTCCTTGGTTTTAACATTCATTCTCAGGTTAAGGAGGGTGAAAATGCAGGACGGTCATTAAGTCATGATTTTGTGGCTTTATCACATGATATTGCACAGTCAGGAGATAATCGTCTTACGGTTAGCCTGCCTGAAACTGATCGCTTCAATGGTGATCGTCGGGCCATAGTGTGTTGGATCAACACACCTGATTCACTGGCACCCATTCAGGCGGTGGGGGGGTGGCTGTAGAGGTAAGTCAAAAAATTGGATAAATATCAAGGATAAGGTAGTTAAAATAGGAGAATACTTAATGAGTAAAACACGTAAAAAATATACCAATGAATTTAAAGCAAACGTTGCTTTAGAAGCGTGCAAAGCCGATAAAACCAGAGAAGAGTTAGTTGCCATTTATGATGTAACATCGGGGCAAATCAGCACTTGGAAAAAGCAGTTGCTTGAGGGGGCTCCTTTATTATTTGATGTGGGGCGACCCAAAGAAGTGGTTGATTCGGCCGATTTAACTGCGCCGTTGTATGAGGAAATCGGGCGGTTAAAAGTTGAGCTGGATGGGCTTAAAAAAAAAATTGGTTAGACCCACGACTTTCGGGCGCACGAATGTACAAGTTGGAGGCAGACGGAACAGTGGGCCGGAAGCGCCCCCGGCTAGGGCGTGCAATCATGAATAACGCAGGTCGGGCATGTGTTTAATGGTTGTCTCTAAAGAATAAATTGATTTATCCGGGCAACGCACTCTGATTGTTGTTGACGGTTTAGGAATTTGGTTCGATGGTGAGCTATCTTGTCATAACCATTTAAAAACGCTATCGTTTAGTATTAAGGAGTGGTGTCCACTCCTACAAAATAATTGTCAGCAATAGCCTTCAACATCGGCAATCCAGCCATCCCGTAACCAGGTCTGTAAAAAAATCGCCGCATTCATAACCACCTGTTCTTCGTCCAGCCATTCGGACAAGCCCGTACAGACTTCTGCAAAATTTTGTCCTTTCATAAACGCAGCTAGGGAAAACGCTTCCTGAATTGACAAGGAACGGAACAAAAGTGTGACTTGTCGCCGCCAGATTACCCATGCCTGCGGTTCAGCATTCATTGTAAGCATGGGCAGCGGTTCTTTCTGATTTGATGCCTGCCATATTTGATGGGCGTTACAGGTTAAATCAATGCGCCGCAAAGACGGATGAAAACGCAGCTTTAGCGAAGGCCAATGAGCCGGTTCGATTGCCGCTAATTGCTGGTAGTCGGCCAAGGTGCTTTCAGATGCGTCGAATGCCTCGCTTAATGCCCATTCAAAAAGAGCCAGCTCCTGTAATCCCGGTTGCTTGGCATAGGGCCGTGTTTTTGCCAGAAAATTTGGCAAATGGCGACCGAACCAGCGGATGGAAAATTGATCGGAAGGCGATGCGTCGATATAAGTGCGTCCCAAAGCATCGAAACCCTCATCGCCAAGCCAATCTTTCAAAGCAGGATAATCAGCGCTGAGCGCTTCGAGCAAACGTAAGCGATAAGCATCGATGTAGACTTTAAAACGCTCTGTTGACGAAGCGTTAGCGGTATTTATAATGTAGTTTGGTGTTGTGCCCTGTAGTTGCAATACGGCAGATTGAAATGTCTCTTGCAGGTTAGCCAGGGTTAGGGCTACATTGTTCATGCCGCCAACCTCAAAGAACCGGCAATCTTTCTGGCCATTTCCAGCTCTGCCAGCAACTCTTCAAAAGATGGAATATTGTCGTCGCGTTCAATCATCGTGGAGATTGGCCCAAATCGATGTAGCGCCGCCTCATAAAGTGACCAAACCGGATCAATTACCTTATCACCGTGGCTATCGATAATAATATTGCCAAGGTTTAGATGGCCGGCAAGATGAAACTGTTGGATGCGATTGACCGGCACATTGCGCAAATAAACCAGCGGATCAAAGTCGTGGTTATGGGCGCTTACATAAATGTTGTTGATGTCGAGTAAAATCAAGCAGTCTGAACGTTCCGCAACGGTGCTCAAGAAGTCCCATTCGGACATTTCGGAATGGGAGTAGGTGATGTAGCTGGAAACATTTTCAAGCAAAATTCTGCGGCCAAGAAAGTCTTGAACGGTGCTGACGCGATTCGCCACATGCTGAATGGCTTCTTCGGTATAAGGCAACGGCAAGAGATCGTGAAGATTGACGCCGTTCACACCAGTCCAGCAAAGATGATCGGAAATCCAGGCGGGTTCTATCCGTTCTGCCAGAGTTTTAACCTGACGTAAATAATCAAAATTCAAGGTATCGGTGCCACCGATAGAAAGGGAAACCCCGTGCATGACCATCGGATAATCGGCGCGAATATGGTCAAGATAATGAAGCGGTTTGCCACCAGGGACGAGATAGTTTTCTGTGATCACTTCAAACCAGTCCACGGATGGCTTATCAGCCAGAATAGTCTGATAGTGGTCTGTGCGTAGACCCAGGCCAAAGCCAAGGTTGGGTAACTGCTTCGCATTAGGCATAATGAGTTTTCCCGGTAGTAGATAAAAAAAGAGTCCGGCTATAATAATATAGCCGGACTCCTAATTTTAATTATAAAACGATACCTCTACATATCAGGTATTTTACTCGGCAACCTTGCCGCCTTTATCAGCACATTCTTTTTCAGTGGTGGAAACAATGCCTTTACCTTTGCATGAGTTTTTGCCCGCGCATGCACTAGTCGCTGTTTTGCATTCGGATTGTCCTTTACAAGCATTAATGCCCGCGCAATGGACTTTCGCCTCTTCTGCGCCGCTCTCTGCTGCCATCACTGCTCCGTTCATGAACAATGCCGCTACCGCAGTAGCCAATAATAAACCCGATGTGTTTTTTGAAGCGTTCATAAGTTTTCCTGTTTCGTGTATATAATCAAAAATTCGCCACATCTGCATCCTGCTCAACGGCTTGACAGCCCCGTTTACTCTGGGCATTGCTCGCACCGGTTAAAAGCGTGCGGCCCTATCGCCCGTAATCCGTACGGGCGATAAAGGTTGGGAAGAGCCGGATAAGGATACTTAACCGACTGTTGTTAAGTCGTATTGCCAGCCTATTTCTTACAAACTAATTTTTCTCACAATAACAAAGTAACGGGGTTGATATTGTTCGCAACATTATTAGTCAGGAGGCAGGTAATTTTCATGTTTTACCTGGAGAATCGCATCGGTAATCATTGGTAACGCCGTGTTGGTGCTTTTAAGTATTTAAAGTGGCTTTTATCTTTGATGACTTATTTTACCCAGCTAAAAGTCACAACTTCATCATGAAATATTAAAATAAAAGTGATAACCTGGTTTATCGATAATAGAAGGGCGACATTCAAACAGTTGGTAATGATGCCAGTAACCTTTTGTTTTATGAAGTGGGGCATGCTGAGTGGGGGGGAATGAATCCCTTTGCAAAATAGTTGATGCACATTAGTATTCAGGCACGATTCAGCTTGTGTTTTGTAGAATTAAAAACAACCTGTATTAATCCCCCCAGACCTATTGCCGATAAGGTATCTTTATGAAAACTCTTGCAAAAATTAGGCTGATGTCACTGGCGCTTTTGGCCTTATTACTTTTTTCCAGTGCATTTATTTCCAATCAAGCGCAAGCAAATTTCAAACCAGATGTCGATATTAGAGTTTTTCACAATGCGTTGGCACCATACGGTACCTGGGTTAATCACCAAACCTATGGGCAGGTATGGTATCCCAATGGCGTTGATAAAAATTGGCGGCCTTATTCCGATGGTCATTGGGCACATACTGAACAATATGGCTGGCTGTGGGTTTCTAACCAAAAATGGGGTTGGGCGCCTTTTCATTATGGGCGCTGGTCTTTGGATAGAGAGTACGGGTGGATATGGCTGCCGGGGCGAACTTGGGCGCCTGCCTGGGTGTTTTGGCGCTATGGTGGCGGTTATGCGGCATGGGCACCTATGCCACCAAATGCGGTATGGGAGTCCAACGTAGGTCTAAATACCCAATATTTTAACTACGACCGTGATTTGCCCCGCCATTCCTGGATAGCTGTGCATGAGTACGATATACCTCATCCCTACATCAGCCGATGCTATCTTCCGCCCCGCCAAAATGTACAAATTTTTCATGTAACCCACAACATCAATTATGTGACCATTATTAATAAAACTATTGTCAACACAGGTGTGCCGGTTAAAGTGATTGAAAAGGCCATGGGGCATTCTGTGCCGTTTGTGAAACCGGTCGTTATTGATGACGCAAGCAAGCCTGTTGATAACGACAGCTCGAAACCAATAATTATTCAACCTAAAGACATTACTAGCCCTAGCGTAGAAGATAACAAGAAGGATATGGATCTTGCCAAGCAGCTGGACGTTAGTAGTCCAGTTCAATCTGTCAATACACCACCTGCCAACACTGACCCAAAAATCGACGCGATTACCCCTGGATCACCCCCATTATCCGGACAACCGATCGAGCCACTGCCTGTAAACAATCCCAACCCCACTCCGGTTAATAGCGATATATTGCCTCCTGCATTGGGTTCGGCGACCGAAGCCACATCTCAAACTGAACCACCGGCTTCGACGTCAGCGCCTATTGTCCCTCAGCAATCGGTCGATCCACTGTCTGCAAACCTTCCTGCCACCACTC
>JAYTJI010000055.1:0-6784 GCA_043731245.1 Methylococcaceae bacterium
CGGCATCTCTCGGCGCATGGAACAGGACCGCATCCGCCAGGTGCAGCGCTACGGCGATTCGCTGTGGAACGGCGTCCTCATCGGCATGGCGGCAGCGACACCGGGACTGCTGATTGCGGACCCGGCATACCGGCCTTGCACCGACAACCCCTCGCGGCCTTGCGCGGACGCACAGGCCGGACAGCGCGTTCTGGCGATTGGGCTCATGGGAGCGATCGGCGGCGGCATCGACTGGTTGATCCGCGGGCGCCGGCAGGTGTATCTGGCGCCTGGCCTCAGCAGGTGAGAGAGTCGATGGCCACGGCCGCTCCCGCGCGCTTGTGTGATGAGCACGTGCGCCCGTAGCTCAGTTGGATAGAGCACCGGCCTTCTAAGCCGGGGGTCGCAGGTTCGAGTCCTGCCAAGCGCACCATACATAGAATATCCTCGTATAACACCGCCATATTATGGTGAGCGTAGCTCAGTTGGTAGAGTCCCGGATTGTGATTCCGGTTGTCGCGGGTTCGAGCCCCGTCGTTCACCCCAATAATCAATAAGTTACAACATATTTATTGATCGTATTTTGTTGTACCGGTAAATTAATAAATTTTCCTATCCCTCCTTCCCCGCAGACCTAATTTTTAAATTTTTACATCATAAACTTGCAATACACCAGCATTGTTATGGCCGCTGGTTTTTTGTTTGTCACCTTCTGTGTTGCTTACGCCTTTTCTTTTTAGATTATGGAAAGTAAAGTGCGCAAAATCGATTCCTTATTTTTTGTCTGGCAAAACAAGAGCTAACATTATCTTGTTTGTTGCGGAGTTGAATCCACAAAACTTAACAAAAATAGATTACGCCGATCTCTTGTTATGACAAAGATGGTACTACTGCATTGGCGGAGTTCTGCCTATTTCGTTCTGGTTTCTTGAGATAGAACTTCTATACTGCGAGTCCCCGGCTCAAGGCGAGTGTTTTTTTGAAATTCTGCCAGCGAGGAAAACCCTTCCTTGAGCGGGATGATCACCGTCTCAAAGCCCGGGATATTTTTACTGGGATAAATATAATCCGGATACAGAACCCAATGCTCAGCATAGGTGACATCTTTAGGACTTCGAGGCGGTACATAAATTTTCCCGACCTCTTTGCCGTTCTGGTAAATACCCATCACCCCAACTTCCATTTGTGCTTGAGATTGAGCGGGCAGGAAAATAAGAGTGCCAGAAAAGGCGATTGCAGCAATAAGCTTAATGTTTTTAAATGATTTCATATTTGCACCTGTAATGTCATTAATGTATAAATAAAATGCGCTTGCATAACAGCTATAGTAGATATCAGCAAACGCTAAGGGTTGTGAATACCTTTGGGTTTTCTTGTACGCTTTTGTAACCCTCAAACTTTCCATTACGTTAATTTTCCTTGGGAGGCGGCCCATCACCACCTCCACCGCCAGAACCAGGACTACCTCCACCTCCAGAACCACCTTTTATAGGCGTGTCTTGAAAGAATTGATAACGCTTATAGAGCAAATGCGCATGAAAATCCCCGTCATCATATTCCCGGTTGGAAGGGATGGATGTCGATGGCAGCGGCGGCAGTGGAATGTCGGTTAAGTTGCCTAGCCGCGCGGTAGCGCTCAACACCATCGATAAATCATTGGCCTGAGCCATGCGTTCGCCCATATCTGGCGGGCGGTTGCTAAGGAATCGTCGGGCAATGGTTTTAAGAATAGAAGTATGATCGAACACTATATTGCTTACCTTGCCAGGCTCCACCCATGGGGAAATAACAAAGGACGGTACGCGAGGGCCATAACGATCGACGCCTGAGACTGGAGCAGCGGCTGGTGGCGGCACATGATCAAAAAAACCACCGTGTTCGTCATAAGTGATTACCAGCAAGGTTTTACTCCATAACGGCCCGTTTTTTAAAGCATTAACAACTTGTGCGATCAAACGCTGTCCATGTGCTATGTCAGTGGGCGGGTGATCATCGTTGCCTGGCGGCAAATCAATAAAGTCAGGATCGATGAACGATACCGAAGGCAATGTACCTTCTCGAGCTGCGGTAAAGAAGCCTTGCCCAGGATCAAGAGCGCCAACGATATTTTTATTATCGAAAGTGTAACGCTCAAACAAGCGCAGGAAGCAGTAGCCGTGTTCGTAATAACGCCAGGAGACACCTTGATTGGAGAGATGATCAAAAATAGTTTTGGACGTGACTGGTGCAAAACCTTCAGAAAGACTTGGATTATCAAGTTCATGGCGACCGTTGCCGTCCCGGTTTAGCCGACCTGTCAATTGATAAAAGCGATTTGGAAAGGTCGGGCCGGGGTGCGAACAAAACCAGCGTTGACAAATAAGAAATTCACGCGCCAGCGCATCATAAACCGGCACTTGGGCCGCTTGGTAATAGCCCATTATCTTGCCTGGATCAACATTGTCCTTCTCATAGCGTGCAGCAAAGTCGGCAACGAAACCGTCCATCTTGCCTCCGTCCACCTGATTGATGACACAATCATGGTCGTGACAAGGACTTTCGACGAATTGCGTACCGGTCAGTGGGAGGGGGATGTGGTTGCGCCCCTTGTAAAGGTTTTTCTCTCCACCGCGCAATCCATCCACATCGGTTCGTCCGCCATGCATGCTGAGGTAGCCCAGCATGTGATCGAAGGAACGGTTTTCCATCATGAGTACTACGATGTGGTCAATATTGGAAAGCAATCCAGGCTCTAGCGATGGCTGAGGCTTTTCAGGAAAAGGATCAATTTGGCTACCCCCTATATAGTCGATATTTAACACTTGACCGTCGCTCCATACCCCCACCACCTGATAATCTCCACCTACTAATAAGCGTGTCAAGCGGCGGTTTATGCCCGGGCTAATCATGCCGGGCTTTTCCTCTTGATCCTGCATTCTGTCGAGTAATGCCTTGATAAGCTTGTCGTTGAGCACGCTCTCAATTTTATCCGCAACAATGCCACTGTCAATTCCTACAACTTCAGCCAACGCATCGGTTTTGATGAATTCCTTGAATAAATCGTCCTTGAGTCTTTCTTTCATAACTTCAATAATTCTTAGAACTTCACTATTGTTTTCCGGATTCGAACCTGCGTCTATAACCACTCTTTCAGTTGCGCCAAACTCTTTGCCTCTAAATTCCACGGTAATTACTACGATAATTCCTCGTTGGTTACCATTTCGGCCACCATCGCTTTTGCTAATACTGACTCTCTGAATAGCTTCGTCTACCAAGTCCACAAATGCTGACAAACTAACTAACCCACTATTAGAATCAAGCATTATTGGAAGCTTTAACTTGAGAATTAGCCTGGTTAAATTAACGTTGGGGAAGTTGTTGATTTTGAGCTCCTCTTCCCCAGTTTCGAATTCAACCCGCACCTCGATCTCTGGAGGAGAACCCGCTGGTTCAGATGCTATATTCAGAATTATTCTTGTGGTGTTCAAATCGTTGAAGTTGAAGTTGGGGTCAGGTAACAGCGGTAGGGTAATCTCAAGAACACCGCCATCGGGTCGAAGATCCGTAGGGTCGCCATAAGGTTCCAGTTCGCCGGACACTTGATCCTCAAGAAAAACGGTGAGTTCACTTTTCCCGTACTCTTCACCATGGAGCCGAAATTTGAACAGTGGCCGTTCCCTGTCATTAACAAATTCGTTAAATTTTTGCTGAAATACCTCCAGTGGAATTACTTTTCGGCGTCTGAAGCCGGTGTCCTGATAGGGTGGAATACCCCATTCGTCTATTAAGTTGCGCATAGAAAGCGGTGATGGCAGTTTGTATTGCTTGGCCAGTTGACTAATGCTGACGGAACTTCCTACAATCTTTCCTGAACTACGTAAGCTAGGCATGACATATCTCCTTTAATTTTTAAGATTAATTACTGCAACGCAATCAGTATTGGAACCAACCCTTTTCCATCTGTAAACGGTCGCAATGCCTTACCAATTACAGTGCCAAATGCCTTGAGCGGGTCAGTCACTTTCATTGCATGCCCAGGCGTGGGCGAAGTTGTCAACAGATCGCCAATCTCGATGTCGCCAAAACCAGCATCGACTTTACAGTAAACTTTGCCAAGTAAAGCAATGGGCTTGCGTAAATTGCCGGTCTCCTGTTTGTCTAATACGATGCCGGGTTTGTATTTACCTGCACCGGAAACCACTCCGGCGACGCGTTTGTCGTAAGCGTGTTGACTGGGATACAAAACCCCTTCTTCACCTAACACCATGACTGTGCCAGCTTCAACTTCCTCGGTTTCACAGATGTCGAAATCCTCAGCACAATCGGCGTTAAGCAAGCGGATGTCACCGGCAACCTCGACGTCCCCTTGGAATCCTGCGTTCATTGCCAGAATATGTCCATTAACATCAAGTTTCTCTCTTGGCGCAGATGTTCCTATGCCAATATTGCCGTTGTCCTGAATCGTCATCAGAACGCCGGCGTTTCCAGTGTTGAGTGGCGTACCGTTCAATATGCTGCTCTCTCTTGAGCGACCAACATACAGCTTCCAACCGGTATTATCGCCAAAGCGGATGTATCCTGCGTTGGGGCTTGCATCCGTCGGTTCAATGGTAAAGGCAGCGTTAATAGAGTCCGCACCTATCTGCACTTTGCCTAGAAGACGGGTGGTCTCGGCAAGCACTGAAAATAAGGGCAGGCTCTGGGCAAATCTTCCGGTAATTAGCATTTCTGCTGCATGTCCGGTTCCATCGCGGTTAAACCCTTCCAGGTAAATTTTGTCGTCATTGGAATTGGTGCCGACATGAAGTTGCCCGCCTCCCACAGAGCCAAGGTCAAGCTTGATAAGGCCACCTTGAATAACTAAGGAATCAGCTGTTGCGGAGAGCTGGGTTTTTGCATTCCCGTTCATAACGATGTTGCCGGTGACATCCAACTTGCCTTGTGGGTTGGTTGTCCCAATGCCCACCTTATCTGTCGATATGGACAGCGAACTGGCATTGCCGTTTTGATCTTTCAGCAATTGCGCTGCCGAACCAACTGGATTTTCAATTTGTAGATTTATAGCCATTTTGTAATCCCCTTAATAATTTATTTACTGAAATTCAAGCAATGTAAATTTATTGTGTGGAAACCAGTATCGGAACCAACCCTTGTCCATCCGAAAATGGACGCAATGCCTTACCAATTACGCTACCAAACGCCTTGAGCGGGTCAGTTACCTTCATTGCGTGTCCCGGCGTGGGTGAGGTGGTCAATAGATCGCCAATCTCGATGTCGCCATATTTCGCATCGACTTTGCAATAAACTTTGCCGAGTAACGCAATGGGTTTGCGAAGATTGCCGGTCTCCTGTTTGTCCAAAACAATTCCGGGCTTGTATTTGCCTGCACCGGAAACAACCCCAGCAACGCGTTTGTCGTAAGCGTGTTGGCTGGGGTACAAAACACCTTCTTCACCCAACACCATAACGGTTCCCGCTTCAACCTCCTCGGTTTCACAGATGTCGAAATCTTCGGCGCAGTCGGCGTTAAGTAGACGGATGTCGCCGGTTGTTAGGATATTTCCGACTACATGCAGCGCTTCTTCCGGTGCAGCTGTCCCAATGCCGACGTTACCGGAAGCGGTAATCCGCATGCGTTCTGCGCCAGCAAAAAACGTATCGACACGAAATACCAGCCCATCCGCCAGCGTTCCGGCTCGCACATCTATAAAGCCAGATTGAAATTGTTCATTGATTTTTCCTCCAAACAATCGCATACCGATTTCACCGGTGTCGGTAGTCCCTCCGAAATACAAGTTACCATCCACTCCACCTTTTGCTGTGGGCATTGAAAAGTTACCCGATCCCAGTGTAAGCCGTTGAGTCGCATTCGTCGTGCCGATGCCGACGTTGCCTGTTACTCGAGCAAAGGATAGACCCTTATCCCACTGCCAGTTGCCGTTTGCGTCATCGCCCGTGATGTGAAGAAAATCGCCCCCACCGTTGACTCTGGTGTGAAAAATAAACTTCTGACCATTCACATCATTGCCGGCGACTATATCTGCAGCGACGTGCAGCTTGGCTTTAGGCTCAGCTGTGCCGATGCCCAAACTATCCGTCGATAAGGTAAGTGAACTGGCATTCCCGTTCTGATCTTTTACAGGTTGCGCTGTTGAACTCACTGCATTTTCTAACTGTAGATTTGTAGTCATTTTGATAATCTCCATAAATAGTTTGAATTTTTTAAACGTTTTTTCTAAAAAATATTAAAACCAATCAATAAAATTTATTACGTGAAAGTAAGTATGGGAACCAGTTTGATGTGTTGATGAATGAAGTCATTCACAAGGGATACTGATACGCTTCATTGTGTTCAGCACATCCGCTGGCTAATTTGTCCATGAGTAAAATCCATTCGATCAAATTGACATCCTGTTATCGTTAATTTGAGTCAACGATTGTCAGTAGGCATGAGTTTTTTCTGAATATTGAAAATAAAGGTTGAGTTAACGTAAACACAGTCCACCGCCTATTTAAAATGTTACTCTTATCTACCATGCCCATTTGCCGTTCGGTGAGTTACCGCATTACCCTCCTCCATTTGATGGTGTTTGCTCTTCAAATCGCCAATTTCCTGATGGGCTGCATTCAAGCCGGTTTGCAAGGCGCTAATCGTTTTGGTGGCCATCTGTTGATCAGACGCTAACACCGCAATTTTTTCATTAGCTTCTATTACATGAGTTTGCAGCTGGATAACCTGTTGAGGCAGTTCACTAGCCGCTACCTGGGGCATCTGAAGAAAATACAGGGCGGCGATAAGCAGGCTTGCCGGAAGCAAACATAAGCT
>JAYTJI010000056.1:0-10132 GCA_043731245.1 Methylococcaceae bacterium
GAATCCGCTGCCCTGCCCTTTTGCGGAAATAATCCGCGTGGGCGTTTCTGGATAAATAAAATGATAAAAACCAGCACCAGAATTTTTGCCAAAACCGCGCCAGCAAACGGCTCCAGGAATTTGTTGGCAATGCCCAGCGAAAAACCTGCCACCAGTGTGCCTAACAAATTACCCACGCCACCGAAGACGACTACCATAAAAGAATCAACAATATAGGCTTGCCCTAGATTCGGCCCGACATTGGTGATCTGGCTTAACGCGACGCCTGCCACACCGGCAATGCCTGAGCCTAAGCCAAAGGTCAGCGCATCTACTGTGGCGGTGGGAATACCCATAGCCTTGGCCATGTTGCGGTTCTGCGCAACGGCCCGAACTTCCAGTCCCAAGCGGGTATGTTTGAGAATTTGCAGCAGCAGCACAAACACCAGCAGACAGAACACCAGAATATAAAAACGGTTCCAGGTCAGTGATAAAAAGTCATTGATCTGCCATGAGCCACTCATCCAATCCGGCGTTGCTACACTGCGGTTCAATGGCGAAAAAATAGAACGCACACTTTGCTGGAGTATTAAACTCACCCCGAAAGTAGCCAGCAAAGTTTCCAGCGGCCGGCCGTAAAGAAAGCGGATAATCCCGCGCTCTATCGCAATACCAACCAGCGCGGAAATTACAAACGCGGCCGGAATCGACAGTAACACCGAAATCCCCAGATGATTGGGCATCAGCTGCTGCATGACATAAGTGGTATAAGCGCCCAGCATCATCAGCTCGCCATGCGCCATATTGATAACACCCATCACGCCAAAGGTAATCGCCAGACCTATTGCCGCCAATACCAGCACTGCACCCAGACTCAGACCGAAAAACACTGTTTCTATGGTGCTGTAGAACTGCAAACGGGTGTTGATTTTAATCAATGCGACTTTGGCGATATTTCTTATATCACTATCCGTCTCCAGAAAATTGCCGCTCTCATCTTTCTCGACAATAGCATTCAAGCGATTGACTACATCAAGACTATTAACTTCTTTTAACGCATCAATAGCCTTGATGCGCACAGCCTTATCACTGCTGTTCATATCCTTCATTAGAAACACGACATTGATAGCTTGCTGTACGGTTTTATCTTTTTCAACACCAAGTCTTGCTTTTAATAACGCCAGTACACTTTCATCGTCTTCATTACCCATTGCTTTGACGGCTGCCAGCCGGATAGCCGGATCATCGACGCTCAGTTCCAACTGGCCGATGATTTTTCTGAGTGTCCCACGCATTTTGTTAGTTACATTAATTTTGGTGATGGCATCATGGTCAACAGCGCCCAGCGATTCGCCGCTCACCGCGTCATTGATGTCAAAACCTTGATGATTATCGGTGCCGATAACCAGTCTGGCATCGGACTTAACGGTAAATAGCTTGCCATCTAGCAAGGCTTGCAAAATGTTTAGATTGTGGACGTCTTTGATGTCAGCGAGTTGCATAATCGCCTGCTCACGCTCCGGCATCGACCCTTGCTTTAGCGTATTCAATGCGCCCAGCCACTGTTGCGGCGCTATAGTCTGGTCACTATGTGCCATCAGCGAAAATACCAGCATCAGCACCGCGACTAATAGATGATGTCGCGTCAGTGAATGGATGTTCATAGCATTTCCTTAAAGTAAAGTACGCAATGCGCACCGGCTTGGTAATTTGTAGGGCGCAATAGGCGTTAGCCGTATTGCGCCACATGTTGGCCTTCGTTGAGACGCAATACGCTTTCGAGACTGTTAAAGTATTCTGAAAACAGGTTTAAAAACATTTTTACCATTTTTCAAGTGATTGTTTTTACTTAATACCGGAGTAAAAAAACATGTTTTTTTACTCCACACACTAATACTTTCACCGTCTCATTCGCTATTACGCCCTACACATCAGACCTTCTAGCGTTATTTAAAAGATTGACCTGAGCACTTTTTGGTCTTGGTGTTGAAATTGCCGCAACTGATAGGCGGTGTCCAGTCGGCAATAATCGGTTTGCTTTCCGGTAAGAAGTCAGACCAGGCATCGCCATCGATCAGTTTATTGGTTTGCCAGACCGTCAATAACTGGCCGTCATCCTGAATTTCGCCAATTAATACCGGTTTGCTGATGTGATGATTAGCCAGCATTTTGGAAGTGCCTCCGGTTAAATTTGGAAACTCAACACCAATAATCGCTTTTTGCACGGCAGCTGGATCAATTGAACCGGCTTTTTCCACCGCTTTAACCCACATATTGAAACCAATATAGTGCGCTTCCATCGGGTCGTTAGTGACCCGTTTCGGATTTTTGATGTAGTCATGCCATTGCTTGATAAAGGCAGCGTTTTTAGTCGTATCAATGCTCATGAAGTAATTCCACGCAGCAAGATGTCCAACCAGCGGTTTGGTATCTATGCCGGATAATTCCTCTTCACCAACCGAAAATGCAATCACCGGAATTTTTTCAGCCGACACGCCCTGATTGCCTAACTCTTTGTAGAAAGGCACGTTGGCATCACCGTTAATCGTTGACACTACCGCTGTTTTTTTACCGGCAGAACCGAATTTCTTGATGTCCGCGACGATACTTTGCCAGTCAGAATGGCCGAATGGCGTGTAGTTAATCATGATGTCTTTTTTAGGGACGCCTTTGGCTTTTAGATAAGCTTCCAGTATCTTATTGGTCGTGCGTGGATACACATAATCAGTACCCGCCAGCACCCAGCGTTTAACTTTTAAATCATTCATCAAATAATCAACAGCGGGGATTGCCTGTTGATTTGGCGCAGCTCCGGTATAAAACACATTCTTGGATGATTCTTCACCCTCATACTGCACCGGGTAGAAAAGTAAGCCGTTCAATTCCTCAATAACAGGCAGCACCGATTTACGCGATACCGAAGTCCAGCAACCAAAAATGGCGGCTACTTTATCTTTGGTCAGCAATTCCCGGGCTTTTTCTGCAAACAGCGGCCAGTTAGATGCCGGATCGACCACCACTGCTTCCAGTTTTTTGCCGAGTAAGCCACCTTTTTTGTTCTGCTCGTCAATTAACATCAGCATAGTATCTTTCAGAGTGGTTTCACTGATCGCCATCGTGCCTGACAAAGAGTGCAATACACCTACCTTAATGGTGTCTTCGGCGTTTGCTACACCTGTTATTGAAATTAACACCGCCAGGGCGCTAACTCTACCGAGCATTCGTAATTTTGAAGGTAATCTGTTCATAGTCGTAATCCTGAAGTGTTAAAGAGGGCTTAAATCTGCCACTGAAAGCCGAGTTTGACGGCGTTAACGTGATCACCTGTTGCTGTTGATGAGTAATTCAGACCTTTGGTTATAAGATCGCCATACTCCCAACTTAAAGACACCCGTGCGTTATGGCCGTCAATAATGTAGTTCAAACCGCCTTCATAAGAATTACGGTTGGAACTCCCGGTAGGATTCACATTGACATACCGCAAATAAGATTGAATTTGACCAATACCAATTTTTTGCGGGAACAAGTACAGGCCACTTAGATCATAAGCGTTGCCCTCAAATAACGAGAAACCGCCGCCAGCATCGCGCGAGGCTTGGCTGTAGCCTTTGGAAATGCCATAATTTTTGTACTCACCGTTAAATGTAACCACACCATTATTAGGCAGTATTTTTTCCATCAGCACATCAACTGTAGTGCCGCGAAAAGTGCCCGGATCGGTGCGGGTACCTGCGCCATCTTCCTGGTACTGGTTGGAAGCGGCAACGGTCAGAATATCGCCGCCTTTGCCATAATAAGTACCTGAAGTGTAATAGCCTGGATTTTTCTCAACATCCCAGAAGTTATAGGCGACGCGTTGCGCATACAAAATGTTATCGTCGACGTTAGCGCCGCCTCTTAAACCGCGAAAAAAGCCAACCGCATATTGCAAACGGCCAGAAAATGCAGCGCCCCAGAATGTCGCGCCATCATCACGGCCAAAGGAACCGGCTGAAGTGCCATCGGATTTGATGGTCAGATTAAAATCGGCGGGTTCAAAAGGCGTGCCTGAACTGAAAATATTGTAGTTAGCGCTATAAAAGGGCCCGTTCATTTCCCGACGTTCCGCAGGTACCAGCATTCGCCCTACCCAAAGATTAACGTAGGGGTTGTATTCAAACTTGCCGATGGCATCCAGCACCCGAACTTCACCGCCATTGCTACAGGTTTGGCAATCGGTGTTGAACTCTACCTTCAAATATTTATGAATTTGCCCATTGAGGTACAAACGGACATTGTCCAGGTTAAAGTCGTTGCTCCATTTATTACCGCTGGCTCCGGCTGCGCTTTCGGTAGATTGAAAACTGGTGCGTAGCCCTGCGCCAATACTAACCCATTTGGTATCGTCAATTTTAAATGTCGCCCCGGCCTGCGTAACCGGCGTATAACCAGCTGCTAAAGTTACCAAACTTATTGCTGAAAGCAGCCGAATGCTTCGTGTTAGCGTTGATACTTCTATATGATTACTCATGTTAGTCCCCCAGAATTTACAAAAATCGGTGAGTTGCATCCGCTTATCCAGATGCGGCCAAAAGTACTGGCTGGGGCTGATTATTCGGCAGCAAGACGGGTTGCACAATGCGTCATCTGACTCATCAGTCATTTGACGTATATCGGGCAGAACACAACGCTCTTATAGTAAAACCAGCTGACAGGAGGAAACCAGCCTTATGAAAAACGCATTGCATATCACCACCATCAAACCTGCTTTAATTATTTTGACCGGATTTTTTGCGGCACTCCTGAGTACGGCAAGCTTCGCGCAAACCACGTCAGGATTGATTGATACGGCGGCAGTAACTGATATTGAAGTCAGGATGGCCGATGATCATCTTGATCAATTTGGCTTTACGCTGCCACTTCCGAAGATGCTTGAAGGTGTCGCTAATAACCTTGCACAGTGGCATTTCCCCGTTCACGTCGCCGGTGGAAAAAGCTACACTCACACGTTGGAAATACAAATCGGCCTGATAAAAAACGACTCGACGCCGGTAGGCTTCTCATTTTCCAGCGGAAACTCCGACCCGCGTGCAACAGAATTCCAAAAAGCGGATGTCATACCGGTTAGCTGTCGTCTGGTAGCTAAAGAAAACTCAAAGCAAAACGCCGAGCTGGCGATGAATCTCAGCGCAAAGGGGATGCAACCTGGACACGCTACTCAGGAAAAAATCATCGCCGGGCTAATTGATGCAGCCACTACCGTCTGTTTTAATTTGCTTGATGATTTAAAACTGCTTAAACCGGAGCAATCCGCTCTACCGGTCGTAATTAAACCCACCTGGATGCCCCAGGTGAAAATTGAAACGGTAACAGAACCCGTTCCTGTAACGGAAGCTGGTAAAATGCCGGTTCACAGCGAGATTAACAACACTGAAGAGCGTAAACAGATTATTATTCATAACCTGGGTTCGCCGCTTACTCTAAAATTGGGGCATGAAAGGCGATAACTTTGTAGTTTTAGGTTATATCGCAATAAATAAAAATCTTGATGACTCTAAAGGTTGTAGGATGTGCCGACGATAGGAGGCGCATCAATCGCAATTGATGCGCCTCGTACCTCAGCACATCCTACGATGGAATAGGCTTATACAATCGCCTAATCAACATTTTGGCGATGTTGCCGGAAACGCTTTTCTTGCTATCGCCCGAAAAGACTTATTCCAGCCTAGTTCTCAATCAACTTAGTTTTGGCGAGTGTAACAAAGACCTACGAGGTTTTTAAAACCTCGTAGGTCTTGATTGCAAAAACGATGAAAAAAAAGCCCAACAAATACTATGGAGACGCAAATTCATCAAAATATTTCAAAAATTCGTCGGGACTACAATTCATGGGTCGCCAACGAAAGCCTGGAAGACTACGCGTTACGCTTTGCGCCGCGTAGTTTTCGGAAGTGGTCAGAATTTCAGGTTGCCAATACTGCATTCGGCTCTACGTCTTTTTTGGTACTGGAAGCAATTGGCGGCTTTTTGTCGATCAATTACGGCTTTACCAATGCGTTCTGGGCCATTCTGATTGTCGGCATTATTATTTTTATTACCAGTTTTCCCATCAGTTATTACGCGGCCCGTTACAATATTGACATTGATCTGCTGACACGCAGCGCCGGTTTTGGCTATATCGGCTCAACTGTCACGTCGTTGATTTATGCGTCGTTTACCTTCACGCTGTTCGCGCTAGAAGCGTCCATTATGTCATTGGCGCTGGAGCTGTATTTCCATATCCCTATCGCCTTTGCCCATGTTATCAGCGCCGTTATCGTCATTCCGCTGGTGACTTTTGGCATTACCACCATCAGCCGCCTACAGTTATGGACGCAACCGCTGTGGTTGGTGATGCTCGCTGCACCCTATATTGCCGTTATGATGAATGAGCCGGACGCGCTATTAACGGTGAATACCTATTTTTGGATTGCAGGCAGCGGCCAGGGCTTTGATTGGCTGCTGTTCGGTAGCGCGGCGACAATCGCTTTTTCAATGGTGGCGCAAATCGGTGAACAGGTTGACTTTCTTCGCTTTATGCCTGAAAAAACCGCTGCTAACAAAGTCCGCTGGTGGTTAGCCACCATTACCGCAGGCCCCGGTTGGGTTCTATTCGGCATGGCGCGGCAACTGGGCGGCGCATTGCTCGCGCATCTTGCTATCCGCCACGGCATTGCACCCGAACATGCCCATGAGCCTACGCAAATGTATCTGCTTGCTTACAATGAATTGTTCGATAATTCTCAATGGGCATTGGTCGCAACCACACTGTTTGTCGTACTCAGCCAAGTCAAAATCAATGTCACCAATGCGTATGCGGGTTCTTTAGCGTGGTCTAATTTTTTCTCCCGCATCACCCACAGTCATCCGGGGCGCGTCGTCTGGTTGCTGTTTAATGTCTCGATTGCGCTGCTGCTGATGGAGTTTGGCGTATTCGGTGCCCTGGAAAAAGTGCTGGGATTGTTTTCGAATATATCCATCGCATGGATCAGCGCGGTTGCCGCCGAATTACTCATCAACAAACCGCTGGGGCTGAGCCCGAACATCATCGAATTTAAACGTGCTTATCTGCCAGACCTTAATCCGGTCGGGATTATTGCCACACTCTGCGCATCGGTTATCTCCATTTTGGCCTATATCGGCCTGTTTGGTGCTTATGCACAAGCATTCTCGGCGTTTATCTCTCTTGGACTGGCCTTTGTGCTGGTGCCCGGTATCGCGTTTTTTACCGGACACAAGCATTATCTTGCGCGTGACCGTAATGAGAAAAATAAAGCATCCCATAATAAATGCTGCATCTGTAACAACGATTTTGAACATGAAGACATCGCCTATTGTCCCGCGTATGACGGCAGTATTTGCTCATTGTGTTGCACCCTGGATGCGCGTTGTCTTGATGCCTGTAAGCCTGGAGCCCGGCTTGATGACTATCTTGAGCTGTTTGCACAGCGACTGATGCCTTCAGCCATGTCACTTACCGGCAGATTACGATTATTGCGTTTCGCGATGCTGTTTTTATTTTTGTCGATACTGACTGGTATTTTCACGGGTATTATTTATTACGATGATTTGTTGACGGCTGAGAAATACCCGCTGGCATTTAATCTTCTGCTGGAAAACTTTGCCAAAATATATGCATCATTGCTGGTCTTTATCGGCTTGTGTACATGGTGGCTGATTCTGAATGCGGAAAGTCGACGAGTCGCTCATGAAGAAACGGCCAGGCAAACGCAGTTGTTGTTATTGGAAATAGAGGAACATAAAAAAACCGATGCCAAGCTGGAACACGCGCTGAAACTGGCCGATACCTCGAACAGCGCGAAAAGCCGTTTCTTAAGCAACATGAGCCACGAAATTCGCACACCGTTAAACAGCATCATCGGCTATTCCTATATTCTGCATAAAGACCCGACGATACCTGAGCACAGGCGGCAGGCAGTTGATACCCTCAAGCGTAGCGGCGAACATTTATCGGCGCTGATAGAAGATATACTCGATATCGCCCGTATCGAAGCACGCAAATTTGAGTTTAGTTATGAACCTCTCGATTTTCATGCGTTTATTGAACACATAGTGCGTGTTCATAAAGCCCAGGCTGAAGATAAAGGCTTATCGTTTCGTTGCCAGATAATCAACACCTTACCGCAATGTATACGCGCCGATGAAAAGCGGGTAGGACAGATTTTGATTAACATCCTTAGCAATGCGATTAAATTTACCCAGACCGGCGAGATCCTGATTCGGATAGGCTACAGCGCCGGTGTTGCCACATTTCAGATCAGCGATACCGGCGTAGGTATCGACGAGGAACAGTTACAGAACATTTTCCAGCCTTTCACCCGCCTGAACAAGACGACTGGCAATGCCATATCGGGCAGCGGCCTCGGCCTTACAATCAGCAAAATACTGACTGAAATAATGGGTGGGGAACTAGCAGTGAAAAGTGAACCAGGGCAAGGCTCCACTTTTACAGTACGGTTGTTTCTGGCCAATCTGGGTGTCGGCCCTGAGCGTATTCAAAATGACAATATCACCGGTTACCGTGGGCGACGAAAAAAAATACTGGTCGTGGATGATCAACCCGAACACCGCGATGTCATTGTTTCCATTTTAGAACCCTTGGGTTTCGTCATGAATGCCGCCAGTTGCGGCGAAGAGTGTTTACTGAAAGCGGCTGAAAACCCGCCTGACCTTATTCTTCTTGATCTTGCCATGCCCGGTATCGATGGTGCCGAAACAGCCGTTCAGCTGCGCAAAAAGAACCTGATGATGCCCATTATTGTCCTTAGTGCCAATGCCTACCCAGCTGACCGTCTTGCCGCCATTAACGCAGAATGCAATGATTTTCTCACTAAGCCGATTCAGATTCAGGCACTGTTAAATAAGCTAAAACTGCATATCGGACTGACCTGGATATTCCAAAACGATGACCTCGACTTACCTGGCATTGTTGAAGAGCCATTGTTGTTACCACCGCTAGATGTGATTAAAAATCTCGTCCATTTTGTCCGTATCGGTGACCTTTTAGGGCTTAATAAACAGCTTGATGAACTGGTCAGGCATCAGCCTCAATATCGGCCTTTGGCATTAAGGATCAAAGTGCTGGGCAGTGAGTTCCGCATTGCTGAAATCAAAAAATTATTAGCTTTACAAGTGCAGATTTGAAGCTTATCTAACCATGAGATGATCGAATGGATACAATTCATATAACCAGCGAAACACCCTGCGCCAACGGTACCGTTATGATTGTTGATGACACACCCGGCAATCTGGCGCTGCTGTCAGATACGCTGTCTGAAGCGGGTTACCGGGTACTGGTTGCGACTGACGGCTTGGCAGCATTGGAGCAGATTGATTATTTAAAACCCGATATTATTTTGATGGATGTTGTTATGCCGGGCATAGACGGTTTTGAAACCTGCCGACGGCTCAAAGCCGACCCGCTTAAAGCGGACATTCCGGTTTTATTTATGACCGGCTTAAGCGAACTTGATAATCTACTGCGCGGTTTCGATGAGGGTGGGCTGGATTATATCGTCAAGCCGATACGCCCACCGGAAGTCTTGGCCAGAATAGAGGTTCATCTTGCCTCCGCCCGTGACAAACAGCGTGCGGAAAACGCATTAAGCCACAGCCCTTTCGCAGCGTTGGCTATTGATGCGTCCGGGTGTATTTCCTGGCTGACTCCTGCCGCTAAAATGCTAATCGCCGATGTTGTGCAACACACCGCAACTATAGCCATCGGTGAGTATTTACCCGAACCACTATTCACCTGGGCCAAACAGCGTATCGAAGCAGCCGGAACAACCGGAAAAGAATCTGCCGATGATTTCCGGACTAACACCGGCTTCTCGATCAGAATGACAGCTTGTCAGAACTCAGGTGAGTATTTATTGCTGTTGAAAAAAGGTTGCCGCGAATGGAATCTGGAATCGTTAAAAGATTCCTTGGGGCTCACGTTCCGAGAAGCGGAAATACTGATGTGGATATCACGCGGCAAGACCAACAAGGAGGTTGGGCTGATACTTGAAAGCAGCCATCGTACCGTCAACAAGCATCTGGAACATATTTTTGAAAAGCTCGGTGTAGCAACACGCGCAGCGGCGGTTGCAATGGTACTGCAACGCACGGGTTC
>JAYTJI010000057.1:0-3074 GCA_043731245.1 Methylococcaceae bacterium
GCATTTGTTTGTTTTGCCATTAGCTAATTCACTGCTTAGTTGCATTATAACATATTGATTATAAATATTAAATGTGTTTTTCGGTCAGGCACTAGTTAGGCATACAGATGAAGATCGCAAAAGACCATCCGGCGACGCTAGAGTTCGCTCTTCAGTCGGGCAAGTTTCTCCAGAACTTCGGCTTGGTCGAGATGACATCGTACCGCTGGATCGCGGTTCTTTCGGGGAGCCCGATCGCTGTGGAAATCTCCAGGGAGGTTCCACTCGCGAAGCGGATTGATATCGTGCTGAAGCTCATCGATCGCGACACGAAGCTCGCGACCGAAAAGAAGGAAAAGGCGCGGACGCTGTGGAAGCAAGTCAGGGACAAGGGCTGCGAGCTCAGAAACACCGTGGCACACGGTACGGTCGGCCTGGCAATCGCTGGCGATGACCCCACTGCCCAGCCACAGATCGTTGGTGTCCTCAAGATCCGGAAGTGGAGCGACGCCGACGAACTCGTGAGTATCGAGGAGCTGAAAGGTGCGGTAAACACGACAGCCAAGATCGTTGAAGAGTTGAACGAACTTCTCGGGGATGATGCCTAACATGGCGCTCAACCGGAGCGCGGTTATAGTACGGTTTTGTTTTTCAGCTTTCCTGGCCGCGCCCGGTTAGCTTTACGTTAGGCATTTATGGAATCTGAGGACGATATTGGATTGACCGATATATTTGGAATTATTGCGCTTTTAATTTCTGGCGCAGTATGGTTCAGGATAATCCGCTCGCTATTTACACATTCATATAATGAAGCAGTATTGTGGCAATTATTTTCCAACGCATTCAGTTTGGCTCCTTTGGCATTTTTGGTAAGTCTTGGTGCAGCGTTCTTGAACATTTACAAACAACCATCTTCTCTTTTACCAACACTTGCACTTTTAACATCACTACCTACCTGTGGCGTATGGCTCGCACAACGCTTACCTAATGGTATGGGCCTGGGAATAGCTCTAGTTTTCTTTTTTATACCAGCTATTTCTTCGGTTTTTTTATTGTGGCTTGCAAGAGTCTTTAAGGCGAACTAACAAATGGGCAGTGCGGGGAATGTATAACAAATTTTATTATAACTGGCCTAACATGGCAGTCAAAGGGACGCGCCGACCGCAAGCACTTTTAAAGGTTGGTGCTAAATTTGGGTTCGTCGGCTTCGCTAAACCAAGCCATCCGGCGCGCCCCTGTCATAGAAAAGTCAATCCCCAATTTATAGCTATTTTGTAATCCATTACTCCGCACTAAATCCTCTTTTTTTTAAAACTAAAAAAAGCTCGATCTTGGTGCGGTAGGGTGTTCGTCTATAAACCTGTTTTCCGGGATAACGCCTACGGGGTAAATCGAACCTGTCATATTGAATGTCCACTTAAAGTGGCATCGGTTCAGCTTCATTGAATATTCGAGTCCGGAGGGTATCCGCCGATGTGCCTAAAGACTTAACTGGAGCCTCACTGTCGTGGGTTATAGGGGCGCGCGTAGGTCACATCAACGGAAAAACGGTTTATGCCATCAATGGCTTATTTTTAACGGGTCATGTGGCCACCTTTTGTGTTGTCTCGATTAAGTCTCATATTAATGGCTTGAAATTAAAGCGTAACCAACTTGGCAGCATCAAACTTTGCGCCGCGTGCCACATGCCATAAGGCTTTGGCCAGCTTCCGCATGCAGGCGGCGACCATTTTCATTTTGGCGTTGGGGTTGAGTTTTTTCTGATACCATTGGGCAATGATGGGATCGTTTTGGATTAACCGCAAGGCCGCCAAAAACAGATACTTTCGGGCCGTCGACGAGCCGCGCTTGCTGAGTTTGAGCCGCCCCTGGATTTGCCCGCTGCTTTTTTCTTTCAGGTTGAGTCCCAGGGCTTTTAAAAAACAACGCGCCGATGGAAATAGGCGTGGATCCAAATAGAGGCTAATTAACGCGGCAGTGGTTAATTTACCGATGAGACGCGCCATTTCTTGCAGGCCATCCATTGCCTGTACTTTATCTTCAATCTGCTGTTTGGCGTTTTTGCCTTCATGGCGGCTGTGTTGCATTTCTTTAGCCAATGCCTGTAAATACTGGCGTTCGGCCTCGATGCAAGGGACACCAATGGTGTTTTGGGCGCTGATGATAATCTGGTCGATTTTGTCTTGCTTAAGAAAATGTCCGCCCCAGGTTTTCATCTTTTTAGCCGCTTCTTCCGCATGAGCCGCAATGTCTTGGGGGAGCCGTAAGTAATCAATAGGTTTTCCAGGGTGACGCTGCTTAAGTCGACTATTGGCAGCACCTCCGGCCAATGCCGGCTCAGATAGGCTTCCAGGCGGTTACGGTTGCGTTCATACTGGTCTTGGTGGATGTCATACTCACGTCGTGCAGCATTCAGTTCACGGGCGTTATCATCCAGGTCACGCCAGGGCTTGGTACAGCCTTGTTTATGCAGTTTGGCGATGAGATAAGCCGATTTGGCATCATGCAAACTGGGTACGCCGTCATAGATTTCTTTGGCATCATTGACCTGTTTGGCATGGGCTTGGCAGATGTCAAAACCTGCATTTTTGAACTGGTAACGCATGGCATCGCCGTAGGTTCCGGTGGCTTCCATCACGATGGTAATGGGGCAATTGAGTTGTTTTAGTTCCTTGATAAGGTTAGTAGTTTCAAACAGTGGCCACTTGATAAACTGTGAAATACTGTCATCTGTTGTGTTCAACAAGGCATATTGCTGTTCTTTGGCAACATCAATGGCAAAAATCACCGGTTGGCCGTTGAGGTTATCACGTAGCTCCGGCCAATTTATTTGGTTGACATTTTTCGTACGATAAGTATGCTTTTTCATAACGGGAACACCTCCAACGCTTAGGGTTTTTTAAGTTGAAAAGCCATATTTTGAGGGTTCCCGTTCTATTTTTCTTGTTGGCTTTTACTATAGCTGACTATCATAGCGCGTAGGGCGTTTTCGCGCGAGAGACTATGAAAGAATTCAAAATACTGGCAACTTGCGCAATAGCCGCTTCCGATATTTTTTGAAAAAATGGTCGGCACTTTACGTTTTTATCCCGATG
>JAYTJI010000058.1:0-7214 GCA_043731245.1 Methylococcaceae bacterium
TGTTCTACAAAACAAGGGGTCATATGCTTTTATTACAAAAAGCATTACTTTAACCTGATAATGTACTGTTTTTCAAAATTTTTATATGCGTTTGCCCTGCAAGAAGGGTGAGGTTAAGGATAGTAAAGGCGCGGTGATGTTTAAGGCGTTTTATAGTCAGGATGGCGAAGAACACGTTATGAATGAAATCAGCCGTTTTACAAAAATCAACGGTCGCTGGTTTTATCTTGATGGAGTTATTAAATCAATTGGTAAAGTGGGTTTGCAAACTAATCAGGGTAAGAACGCGCTATGCTCTTGTGGTAGCGGCAAGAAATATAAGCGGTGTTGTGGCGCGGAATGAGATGCCCTGTCGTTCGCCTGACCCATAAAATAATAAAGGTTTAAAGTGGCGGTTGAATTTATATTTGTTTATGGCACGCTGCGCAAACAAATAGCGCTGGATATTTGTGAAGTATTAGCCAATCACTGCGAATATTTTTCAGATGGGGTTATGCAAGGAACTTTATATGAAGTGTCGGGCTATCCCGGCGCTATTGAATCCTGTGATGCCAACGATAAGGTTTTCGGCGAGATCTATACGCTGCTTGATCGAAATCGGGTATTAGATCAGCTGGATGAGTACGAGGAATGTAGTGAAAAGTTTCCTATGCCGCATGAATACAGCCGCAAGCAGGTTTCTATAGCGCTTAGCGGTGGTGGTTCTGTGGTCGCTTGGGTGTATCTGTACAAGTATGATGTTTCCAAGCTACAGCGAATAACATCGGGGGATTATCTTGCCAAGCAGTAGGACGTTTAGCCTTGGCCAGCCGTCCTACCGTATTTACAAGTGTCCATTGATTTATAGAGGTTTGTTACTGGCTCACAAGTGCCAATGATTGATTACGGGCTATCGGCTTTATTTGTACTGAACCAACGCCACTAATGCCGAGTTCTTTAGCTGCTGCGTAGGATAAATCCAGCGCCCTGTTGCCATGATAAGGGCCTCTATCATTGATACGCACAATGATGCTACGATGATTTTTCAGGTTAGTGATTTCAGCATAAGATGAAAGGGGCAATGTTCTATGTGCCGCAGTCATTGCATACATATTGAATCTTTCGCCATTAGCCGTCTTTTTGCCGTGAAACCCAGGGCCATACCAGGAAGCTGTGCCTTGATGATGGGTTTTTGCTGCATGATCTGAGTGACGACGTGATGCTTCCGCCGATTGTATAGGGTTAGAAAAATAACTGCATATAACAACAATAGAAACTGCTAGTATCAGTTTATTCATAAAGAAGGGCCTTTTTTAATTAAAATCAATGGCCAGTTTAGTAGTTAGGCCATTTATAAAGAACCAAGGGTATCGGGTTATGTCTTAAATCCTTAGGTCTTTGCTTTGTCGCCCTAACGCAATGTTTTGCTCTAGGGTTTTCAACGCTAATTATTTTTAACGTGAGGCAATTTTAACCGGGTAAGTCTTAAGAGCGCCTTAAGTGTGACAAGGATATGAAAAAGTCAGATTAATAATAATCAACGACTTAGGTATGAAAAAATAGTAAAATTTAGTTTCTAACAACTAAACTAAGCCAGCCCAAACTCTCAGATGTTGTGCCTACGGGCTTATATTCGGCGCCCACCCAACCTGAATAAGCCGACTTTTCAATGGCCAAAAAAACGCGTTCAAAATCAATCTGTCCCGTGCCGGGCTGACCGCGTTTGGGGCAGTCTGCAAATTGAATATGGCCGATTTTATCTGCGTACCGGGTAATAAATTCATCCGGTTTATCGCCCATCATTTGCATGTGATAAATATCGTATTGCATAAACAAATTGGGATGGTTGAGCTGGTTCAATATATCAAGCATTTGCTGGCCGTTATGAATGATAAAACCGGGCATATCTTGCGTATTAATCGCTTCAAAAACGGTTTTAATGCCTAATGGTGCAAATGCCTCAACAGCAAAACGCAGATTTTCTTTAAAGGTTTGCAGGTAGTCCTGCTTTCGATGCTCATTAAAACAACGCCCCGGCAGTACATTGATGACTTCCGGTTTTAATAACTTAGCGTATTCGAGTGCTTGAGCGACCGCCTGACGGAATTGGTGCTGTTTTTCAGGTACACAGGCGAGTCCTTCTCCACCCTGTAATAGATCATCAGCATCCACATTAAATAACACCAATTTTAGCTGCTGTTCTTCAAGGGTATTTTTTAGGATTTCTGCGCTCAGACTATAAGGGAACTGTATTTCAACGGCATCAAACCCCTGTTGTTTAGCGGCTTTGAAACGGTCGATAAGTTCTACTTCAGTAAACAACAAGCTTAAATTAGCGGTAAAATTAAGCATCATTTTTAGTGAATAATTTAATCAAGGTGGCGGGGTCTTGTTCCAAATAACCATGGCTACCGTGCAATTGCATGAGTTGCGCGGCCAGGCCGGACATGGGGATAGCATTGCCTTGCTTAATGGCTAAATCAACTGCCATGTTCAAGTCTTTTAATAAGGTTTTAACCCGCCATTTAATAGGCTCAAAAGTTTCCATTGCCATTTGGGGGCCGACAATTTGTAAAGGTCTGGAATCGGCAAAGCCGCCGGACAGCGCTTCCGGTATTTTTTCGGCAGCGACACCCGCTTGTTTGGCTAGCGCGATCATTTCAGCGATAACCAGAACATTGCAACTGACGATCATTTGATTGCAGATCTTGGTGACCTGACCGCTGCCTACGTCGCCCATGTGGGTGAGTTGTTTATAAAGCGGAGCCAGGACGACACGCACAATGTTTATGTTTTCGATGTTGCCGCCTGCCATAATGGCAAGATTGCCTTGTTCGGCTCCTGCAACACCACCTGAAACGGGCGCATCCACCCAGCCCATGCCGCATTTTTTATACAACATAGCCGCTAATTGCCTGGTGTTTTCAGGGTGGATGCTGGATAAGTCAATCAGCAGCTGGTTAGCGCTGCCGTTTTCCAAAATATCATTGCATATTACTGATTCAACCGCTTGTGTATCGGTTAGGCACAATAAAATAATATTGGCTGCTTTGACTACAGCCGCTATGGATGTGCAAGCTTTAGCGCCCGCATCTACAACGGATGCGAGTTTTTCAGGGCTGCGATTCCATACGTTGACGGTGTAACCAGCATTCAGCAAACGCAGGGTCATGGGCTTGCCCATTAAGCCAATACCTATAAAACCAAGAATGGGTTTTTTTTCTGAGATCATCAATGTTTGTATAGTCATGGGATATAGTAGTGTGTCGTGTGTGTTCGGCTTTATATAGCTATGCTTTGGCAGAGATTTTAATGAGTTCAGCTATAATTATTTGCTTAACTATGAATAACTCGCATAAATGTAAAATTAATTTTATCGTATTTCAATAACTTACAATTATAAATCAGTCGCTAATTAGCTAAAAAGCTAAAATTCGATTCAGAACATCTACAATGCGCAATAAGATAACAAGAGGAGACACCTATGCTAAAAAAGTTTTTACGCTGGCTACTGATTTTGCTTTACAAGGTCGAGATTACTGGCCTGGATAATTACACAAAAGCCGGAAAACGGGTTTTGATTATAGCTAATCACACCTCTTTTTTGGATCCATTACTGCTGGGCGTATTTTTACCCGATGATATAACCTTTGCGATAAATACGCAGATTTCTCAACGCTGGTGGTTAAAGCCTTTCTTGAGGCTATCGCGGGTATTCCCGATGGATCCAACGCATCCTTTATCATTAAAGGATTTGATTCATTACCTTGAAACTGACACCAGGACTGTCATTTTCCCGGAAGGTCGAATTTCGGTTACCGGATCATTAATGAAAGTTTATGACGGCACGGGCATGGTCGCCGACAAATCCGGCGCCGCTGTTTTGCCGGTACGCATAGCGGGTGCTCAATATACGCATTTTTCAAAACTGCACAGAATTGTCCGTTTACGTTTCTTTCCTAAAATCACTATTCAGATTTTACCGCCAACGTCTATTTCTGCTCCCGTACACCTTAAGGGCAGAACCCGTCGCGCTTACTGTGGTCACCTTTTAGCGGATATTATGACTAAAATGATGTTTGTCACCAGTCCTTATCGGCAAACCATTTTCACCAGTCTGCTTGAGGCACGCAAGGTGCATGGCGGTCAGCACGGGATAGTTGAAGATCTGGAGCGCACCACGTTGTCCTATAACGATTTAATCACACATAGTATTGCCCTGGGTAAGGAATTAAAAAACATTACCGCAAGCGGCGAAAATGTAGGGATTTTTCTGCCCAATTCTACTAAAACCCTGATTACTATCTTGGGCTTGCAGTTGCATGGTCGTACCCCTGCGATGTTGAATTACTCCATCGGTTCTGCCGGTATGCTGTCTGCTTGTCAAGTTGCACAAGTTAAAACCGTATTAACGTCGCGCCGTTTTATAGAGCTAGGTGCGTTAAAAGAAGAGGCTGACCAGCTAAGCAAGCAGTGTCAGTTAGTGTATCTGGAAGATCTGGCTAAAAACATTTCTGCGTTGGACAAGTTTAGCGCCTTGATAAAAAGCAGAACTGCTGATTTTTGGTATAAAAATGAGCAATTCAGCCCTGACAGTCCGGCGGTAGTTTTATTCACCTCTGGATCAGAGGGCACACCTAAAGGCGTAGTGCTTTCCCATGCCAATATTATGGGCAATCTTAAACAACTGGAAGCTTGTATCAGTTTTAATGCTCAGGATATTGTGCTTAATTTTTTACCTATGTTTCATTCCTTTGGTTTTACGGTCGGTACCTTGTTACCGATTATGAATGGTATGAAAACTTTATTCTATCCAAGTCCCCTGCATTTCAGCGTTATCCCTGAAATTGCTTATGAAATCCATGCCACTATCATGTTTGGCACCAATACTTTTTTAGCGGCTTACGCTAAAAAAGCGCACGCTTATGACTTTTATAATATGCGTTATGTCGTTGCTGGAGCGGAAAAGTTGCAAGAAAGCACCCGTCAGATTTGGGCGGAGAAATTCGGCATTCGCATTTTGGAAGGTTATGGCGCTACCGAGACCGCACCGATAACGTCGGTAAACACACCCCTCTATTATAAAGCGGGTACTGTAGGTCGCTTTATGCCCTGTATGGAACACCAACTGGAACCTGTTCCAGGTATTGATGATGCAGGACAACTTCACGTCAGTGGCCCTAATATCATGTTAGGCTATCTATTGGCCGATAACCCCGGCGTACTGATCCCTACTGAATCCAGTTATGGCAAAGGCTGGTACGATACCGGGGACATTGTGCATGTCGATGACGAAGGTTTCATCAGTATTCGCGGACGTAGTAAACGTTTTGCCAAAGTCGGTGGTGAAATGGTCTCCTTAGCTGCTGTCGAACAGCTGGCTATTCATGCCTGGCCGAATGCACACCACGCCGCAATTAGCCTGCCTGACCCCAAAAAAGGTGAGCAGGTTATCTTAGTTACTACTCAAAAACAGGCTGCTGTTAGTGACTTGACAGCAGCATCACCCGGAGTTGCTGCTATCACTTTGCCTAAGAAAATTTTGATAGTTGATACGATTCCCGTTATGGCGACGGGTAAAATCAATTATCCAGCCGTTACCGCATTAGCAACTGGTAAATAGTTGGGCAAAAGGTTTTTAACCAATGTGGGAGCGGCTTTAGCCGCGCACGATTGTGTTTTTGTCACCTGGCTGTAACTCTTCCTAAACAGGAATAAGGAAACTATCAAGAATTTTCGACCTGCTAGACGATCCGTTATAATCAGCGCACATTCATATCGCGGACGTACAAGTCACACGACACATTCATAGAGATTAAACATGCCACTAAAAAAACTGTTCCTAGGTGTATTACTTATTTTATTAGCGTTACTAAATACCTTGGCAGAGGCCGAGCAAACCGTATTAAAACCTTTCGCAACCGGAAGCTATCAGCAAATACTGACCAGCAATGCTAACCAGCCCTTTATGCTGGTGGTCTGGTCGATAACCTGCTCTTCCTGTCTTAAAGATATGCCATTATTAAGCAGCATCCATAAAAAAAACCCTGGACTTAAAATAGTTATGCTGGCAGCAGATGATATTTCCGAAACCGATCAAATCCAGTCCATCCTGGAAAAAAACCAACTATCCGGTATTGAAAACTGGGGCTACGCGGATGAAAATACTCAAAAACTGCAATTTGAGATTGATCCAAAATGGTATGGTGAGCTGCCAAGAACTTATTTTTTCGATAAGGCACATCAGCGCGAAGGTTTTAGTGGTGTGTTGTCAGAAGCAGATTATGAATCCCGATTAGCAAAAATTTTAAAATAAATATCATATACAAAGTTTGGGTGCAACTTCTTATTAGTTGCAGGATTGAAGACCTACGAGGTTTTTAAAACCTCGTCTAACACTGTTACCTGCGTCAAACGAGAAGTTACGTTTGGGATTCAGCAATTTGAAGAAAACCACTGCACCCATGATGCAATCCTAAGGCGATTTCCAAGAAATAATTTACCCACAAGCGCAGGATTTTTGTTCATTTTCAAGGCGTAAAAAGGGTTGCATAGCGAGCTATGCAACCCTTTTTACAACGCGGAAAAGGGACAAAAAGACCAGCTTGTGGGTAAATTATTCGCCGGAAATCGCCTAATGTATTGATTCTCTATAAATTCTGTGATGTGTAGCTGCTCTGCAAGGATTATCTACATTTTTCAGCTCCAGATAAAAACTTACGTTAAAATGGTGGCTATTGTAGAAACTACCGGGGTTTACTTTAATGTTTAAAAATATTTTTTTTCCTGTTCTGATAACTTCTTGCCTATTAAGCGCCTGTATCACTAGCCCTACAGGCAGAAACCAATTTATTTTCATGCCTGATGCGGAAATCAACCAGATGGGCTTGCAGGCTTTTGATACTTTAAAAAGAGAAAAAGCTGTCAGCAATAATGGTGCATACAATCAGGTTGCAAGCTGCGTTGCTCAGGCTATCATCAGAGATCTAGGCGGGAACTGGGAAGTTGTTGTTTTTGAAGATAAATCACCGAACGCTTTTGCCTTGCCTGGCAATAAAATTGGTATACATACTGGTATGCTCACATTGGTCAACACTCAGGATCAGTTAGCCGCAGTTATCGGTCATGAAGTAGGACACGTACTTGCTAAACACAGCAATGAACGGGCATCACAAGAAATGGCCGTCAATCAAGGCATGTCTATAGTCCAGGCAGTGGCTGCGCCACAATCGGCT
>JAYTJI010000059.1:0-3040 GCA_043731245.1 Methylococcaceae bacterium
ACTCCATCATTTCTTCTGAATTTTTGTAAATCTTCGATTCATTATTTTGCCTGTAAGGCTCTATTTATATGGTCTTCAGCGTTTCCGTTCAGGCACTACATAGTGGATCACATAAAATATCACTGGCTCTATGTGATTTACAGTGGGCAAATATACGAGGCTTGTCATTTTTCTCCGTTCGTCCTGAGCTGTGAGCCTGTCGAACAGTCGAAGGATGGATGGAGGAAAATGACAAGCCATCATGCTCGGTGTAACGCTTGACACTGGCAATCAATAATCGTTAAGTTTGCTGGTCATCCGGTGTCGGCCATCAAACGACATATATATGGAAGTTGTCTTTTCGTTGATTTTAATAATCAACACATTCCTTGGTAAAACAAAAATTTTATCTTTTCAACGTTCAATTCCGAATACCTTAAATAAACAGGAGTAACCCTCAGCTTTTTGCCCGTGCCATAATAACTAAGAATGTAACCAATTATAAATCTTGCAAAATGAGCCACTATAAAACCCGGCCTGACTCCTCAAACACATTACCGTCGGGCATACCCTACATTGTTGCTAATGAAGCCGCTGAACGATTCAGCTATTACGGGATGCGGGCAATATTAGTGGTTTTTATGACTCAGTACATGATGAATTCATCAGGGCAACTGGATGTCATGTCAGAAAATGAAGCGCAGGGCTATTTTCATTTGTTTGTCTCAGCGGTGTATTTTATGCCGCTGTTCGGGGCCTTATTGGCGGATGGCCTTTTAGGTAAATACCGGACGATTATTTTTTTATCGCTGATTTATTGCCTGGGACATTTTGCCCTGGCGATTGATGATACCCGTATGGGGTTATTAATCGGACAAGCGCTTATTGCTATCGGTGCCGGCGGAATAAAACCCTGTGTTTCAGCGCATATTGGCGACCAGTTCGGCATAGCCAATCAGCATTTGATGACAAAAGTGTTTAGCTGGTTTTATTTTTCCATCAATTTGGGCGCTTTTGCCGCCATGTTGATTATTCCCTGGTTGCTGGATCACTATGGCTCTTCTGTTGCTTTTGCTGTGCCCGGTTTTTTGATGTTGCTGGCAACCGTTGCTTTCTGGTCGGGGCGCTATCGCTTTGTACATATTCAGCCTGCCGGAATACAATTTGTTAAGGAAATGTTCAGTCATGTTGGCATAACAAGTTTGGGCAAACTGGCATCCATTTATGCCTTTATTGCTGTATTTTGGGCTTTGTTTGAGCAAACCGGATCATCCTGGTTGTTACAGGCTCAGAAAATGGATCGCATGATGTTTGGCTTTGAAGTGCTGCCGTCACAAATTCAGGCCGCCAATCCCCTGCTGATTATGTTATTGGTACCTTTGTTTTCATACCTTATTTATCCTTTTTTAAGCCGGTTTTTTGTGTTGACAGCTCTGAGGAAGATGACTATCGGTTTATTCCTGACGGTCATTGCTTTTGCGATACCCGGTGCTATACAAATGCAGCTGGACAGTGGTTTAACGCCCCCTATCGCCTGGCAATTATTGGCTTATTTATTATTAACAGCAGCCGAAGTGATGGTGTCCATTACCTGTCTTGAGTTTTCTTATACCCAGGCACCCAAAACCATGAAATCGTTTGTCATGGCGTTTTATTTTTTGTCAGTCGCACTAGGCAATCTTTTTACCAGTGCAGTCAATTTTTTTATTCAAAATGACGATGGTTCCAGTAAGCTTGCCGGTGCTAATTACTTTTGGTTTTTTACCGGATTAATGTTGATTACCGCTGTGCTGTTTTTGTTTGTAAGTCATCGTTACCGGGAGGGTGCTGATAAAAATGTCCTAAATGTCTAAAAATCACCTACAATAATTATTTAGAGTTTAATTTTTACATCGTATGATTGGGAGAAACAAATGAGATTTACATTACTTATTCTGGGTAGCCTTTTTTCTGCTTATGCTTCCGCAGGTATTTATAAGTGTACGGATGCGAATGGGAATACAAAGTACCGCCCAACTCCTTGTCAAGCGGGAAATACTAATGTTGAGATCAATCTTAAAACAGGCTCTACCACAAATCTGGATGAAAAAAATAAACAAGAGAGTTTAGCGAAACAAGAACAGCAGGCAGCACTAGAAAAACAAAAGCTTGATAAAGAGCAATTACTGAAAAATCAAGCTAACTTAAACAGAGAGGCGAATGAGGAAAGTGTAAAAACCCAGCTGCTAATAAAAAACAATCCGATACAATATTCAGCTTATGCAATTCCGCCTTACTTGCCTGGGAAGCTACCAGATTTAGTCAAGACCTACCAGGACAGGTTACCTGAAATTGAACGGCTAAGAAGACAAGCCGCTGAAAAGGCATTGGCGTCCGGGCAGTGCATCCGCGTTGAGTCAGCAGAATTAAATGGTAAAAGCACTAAAGCGGCGCTTATGTTTTTAATTAATTGCAGCAGTGGGAAGCCTTTCTATATTAACGAGCAGGAATTAATAAAGTAGTTTTCGGAATGAGCTTATCAAAAACAATATTAATTACCGGTTGCTCCTCTGGCATTGGCTACAGTACTGCCATAGCATTAAAAAAAAGAGGCCATAATGTCATTGCTACAGCAAGAAAAGCAGAAGATGTAACTAGTTTAGCACTGGAAGGATTTACCGCAATACAACTGGACTTGGCTGACAGCCACAGCATAAAACAAGCGGTCAACCAGGCAATGCAATTAACAGGCGGGCATCTTGATGCGCTGTTTAATAATGGCGCTTTTGGTCAGCCGGGCGCTGTTGAAGATTTAAGCCGGGATGTACTGCGCTTTCAATTTGAAACCAACTTGTTTGGCGCCCATGAACTGACTAATCTACTTATCCCGGTGATGCGTAGACAGGGTCATGGCCGAATTATTTATAACAGCTCGGTGTTAGGGTTGGTTGCCATGCGCTATCGTGGTGCGTATAACGCCAGCAAGTTTGCTCTGGAAGGATTGGCTGATACTTTGCGGCTGGAACTCTATGGCACAAACATTTGTATTTCACTGATAGAACCCGGGCCTATCCTCAGTGAC
>JAYTJI010000060.1:0-6617 GCA_043731245.1 Methylococcaceae bacterium
ACATCCTGACAGCCAGCATCTTTAGGTGTAACCGATTCCCGGCTAATAAGGTCTTTAAGCAATTCCAGTGTTGCACTCATAGTAATTCAGTTTGGTAATGGTCGGCTTTTGCCGCACCTGCTCCCGGCAGGTGTGCGGCATATCCACCGTCCCTGGCGATAAAGCCAATAATCAGTTTATCACCTGTATCTAAAATCGGGCGTTTAATTAGCGTTGGGATTTCTAGCATTAACAGCATTGCTTTTTCTAATGTTAGATCGCTTTGTTGCCCGGCACTGAGTTGCCGCCAACTGGTGCTGCTGCGGTTAAGCAGCGATTTCCAGTCTAAATGCCCGGTAAAATGCTCTAGCAGCTCAGGCGTTAAGCCATCAGTGCGAAAATCATGAAACTGATAAGCTACGCAATTTTGATCCAGCCATTGCCGCGCCTTTTTGACGGTGTCACAGTTTTTGATGCCGTAAAGCGTGCTCATGAGTGCGCTTATAATTGACTGTTCAATAATTCGTCAATGCCGGGCAGTTCTTTGTCCGCTTTGCAACGTTTTTTATACAGATCAACAAATTCCATAAAGGCTTGTTCGAGGTCTGCCAGAATGTCTTCTTCGTTGTCGCGCTCATCTTCGGGGACATCATCTGATTCCAGATATTCCCGCTGCAAGTCCACTTCGCTGTTAAGCGCAAGTGTCGCGTAAATCATAGCGTTATTTGAGATTTTTTCGTTCATGGTAGTAGCCCTGGTTAAGTTATGGGTGGAATTTGTCTATAAAAAAGCTGTCCTTACTCCTCATTTCTAAAATGAATAGTAAGCCCTTGCAAAAAATTTCTTAAAATTTGATCGCCGCATTCCCGGTGATGTTTATGGCTTTTTTGTCTAAAAAAAGAGCTAAGTTCACCTTTAGATAATTCAAAATCCGCCAGTTTTAAGGTGTTAAGCATATCCTCTTCTTTAAATTCCAGGGCAATTCTCAATTTTTTGAGTATGCTGTTATTGGTTAGCGGATCCGGTTTTTTTAGCGGTTCGGATTGATTTTCCTGCCTGCCTCTTTTATAGATAATCAAACCATCTAAAAATTGCGCTAGCAGCTTACTGTCAAGATTGACAAAATCAGCTTCATTATCTTTTTTGAGATATTTAAGTAAATCATCCCGGCTTATCTCTACGTCGCTTAATGCAAAAATCTCGATCATGGTCTGATCTTTAAGCTCTAAAGCATAGCGGACGCGGCGTAATACATCGTTGTTAATCATGGTTTGTTTAGTAGTGTGTGTTTTGTGACTCAGAATGTTTATTAATCATCATTACGGGTTAAACATGATGCAATGGGTGGTATGGCTATTGCTGAGCCAAACAGTAGGTAACCCAACTGCGTCTAATTGGACAGCGTAGTTAATATAAAGTGAAGTATCGTAGCATTGTTTGCCGCAACCCCAACGATAATGGTGATTGATAGCGCCAGCGCCAGCGTATTAGAAATGCCCGGTAAACGAAAAAAACCTCCTAAAAGAATGAGTTCAGGAACAAGCCAATGTCCAGAATATAGGAATAGTTCTGTGCCCCAGAAGCTATGAAAAAGCCAGTTGTAGGCAACTATCCCTAATAAAGCCAAGCTCGTGATCTGCTCAATGGTTGGCCCACGCATTAACATCAGCGCACCTATGAGCATAGCAACAAGCAAAGCACTGGCAAGAGGTCGTTTTAGTAAAGATGGACTTGGTTTTCCTTCGAAGGTGAACATATAGGGAAATCGATGGTGATTTTGGATAGCGGGCTCGTTTTCCACGATACGTGGCCGAGTCGCGATAAAAGTATTCGCCAGAGCGCTTGGAAAAGTAATAAACCGTTGAATGGGATCAAGTCTAATCGCTTCTTCCCTAACTATGTTGCTGTTGCTACTTTCGGGTGCTTGGTAAATGAGATTAAAAGTATAACTTATCACGATAGTAAGTATGATCGCTACTACTGCGGTTACCGAACTACGGAATAAAGAATTCCAGGGTTTTAGTTCGGAGCTATATAACTTAGAAAAATGAAGAATTGAGATTGGGATAATGTTGGTAATTGTAATACCGATCGCAAATATTTGAAGTGACAGCCAACCTATTGATAAATATCCAGCCTTATTCTGTTCAGCATTAACCATCAATAAAATGCCGCAGGTAATGGCGAGTGAAGAAAGACTAAAGCTTTCTGGTAAACTACCAAATATAATTTGGCTAAATGAAACAATTCCAAGCAATGAGACTACCAAAGCTTGCAGGTGTGTGAAGCGAAGGTGGCGCATTATAAAATAAACAAAAAGTGTTTGTAGCATTGATGCTAAAGGCATAATGACAAGAGCTAATTGCTTTCTAACTGAGATTTCTTCAAGTCCAGGGGAAAGCCAAATAACAATCTTTGAAAGAACACGAATTATCGGGTTAAAAAAATTACTATAATTTGGATGGGAAATACCACCACGCTTTCCACCTCCCCACCCATTTGCTAATTCACTGAGGTATGATGCTGGATCAGCATCGAATACAACGTCCCATTGATTGATTACGCCAAGCCTGAAAAATTTCCACTCCACCATAAAGTTTAAAAGAAATGCGAATACTATTAAAACTAATAATATCGCAAATTCTAATTGAGTTAAGCCTTTGAAACTTGATATTTTTATTACAGCAACGTCATCAATTCCCATTCCGTTTTTTAAGCTCATGTACATCTCTTTTTATGAATGCTACTGGTGCATTTCATTTCTGGCGGATTATCATTTGTACCTGTCCTTGCATCATTCCCACGCTCAAGCGAAAGAATGATAATGTCCATTGACTTTTCTTTGCCTAAAGGTCTTGTTGATCTATCATGCGCATAGTTACGCTAATCCCAAGAAGCATAATTAATCCCTTAACAACTCATTAATTCCAGTCTTGCTCCGTGTCCTTTCATCAACCTGCTTGATAATAACCGCACAGTACAAGCTATAGCTGCCGTCTGCCGAAGGCAAATTGCCGGATACGACCACTGAACCCGCTGGAATACGCCCGAAGCTGACTTCACCGGTCATGCGGTTGAAAATTTTGGTGCTTTGGCCGATGTAGACGCCCATTGAAATAACGCAACCATCTTCAACAACCACGCCTTCAACGATTTCTGAACGCGCACCGATAAAGCAGTTGTCGCCGATAATGGTTGGGCCTGCTTGTAACGGTTCCAATACACCGCCGATACCCACACCGCCGGAAAGATGCACGTTTTTACCAATTTGTGCGCAAGAACCGACCGTTACCCAGGTGTCAACCATGGTGCCGCTGTCCACATAAGCGCCTATGTTCACATAAGACGGCATCAATATTGCTCCGGGTGCGATATAGGAGCCATGACGGGCAACGGCATTAGGCACTACGCGCACACCGGCTTTGGCGAAGTCTTCTTCTGAATATTTTGAATATTTACATTCAACTTTATCGTAATAACGGGTGTTACCGCCATCCATTAGGCGGTTTTCGTTAATTCTGAATGACAATAACACCGCTTTTTTTAACCATTGATGCGTGACCCAATCGCCGTCGATTTTTTCGGCAACTCTTAGGATGCCTTGATCCAGCAGATTTAGGGTTTCGGTGACGGCATTACGGATTTCCGCAGAGACGTTAGCGGGGGTGATGTCGGTGCGTTGTTCAAAAGCTTGGTTAATGATGTTTTCAAGTTGTGACATAATTTTTCTTTTTATAAAGTGTTAAGGAAATGTTTAATGCGATGGGCGGCTGCTATGCAGTCATCCAGTGGCGCAACCAGCGCTATTCTGACATGGTTGAGGCCGGGATTTATGCCGGCAAATTCGCGGGATAAAAAACTGCCCGGCAGGACGGTAACGTTTTCCTGGGCAAACAGCTGCTTAGCAAAATCGGTATCGGAAATCGGCGTTTTTAACCAGACATAGAACCCGGCTGGCGGTTTTTTAATAGTGCAAACATCAGCAAGCACGGCGATGAAGGCAGCGAATTTTTCACGGTATAAGCGGCGGTTTTCAGCAACGTGCTGCTCATCCTGCCAGGCCTTGATACTGGCATGTTGCGTGGGCAAAGGCATGGCGCAGCCTTGATAGGTTCGGTATTGAAAATACTGTTGCAGAATATCTGCATCACCGGCGACAAAACCGGAGCGCAAGCCGGGTGCATTGGAGCGTTTGGATAAGCTATGGAAAACCACACAGCGTTTAAATGCGCTGTTGCCCATGCTGTAAGCGGTTTGCAGCAAACCCACGAGGGGGTTGTTTTCGTCATCATAAAGTTCGGTGTAGCATTCATCCGAAGCAATAACAAAATCATACTGTTCCGCTAGATTAATGAGTTTCTCATGGCTGGCTTGGTTGATGACTGAACCACTGGGATTGCCTGGTGAACAGATATAAATCAACTGGCAACGTTGCCAAATCGCTTCCGGCACGGCATCAAAATCCGGTAAATAATCCGATTCTTCCAGCGTGTTTAAAAAATACGGCTCTGCACCCGCCAGTAATGCTGCGCCTTCATAAATCTGGTAAAACGGGTTGGGCATGATGACCACGGGGCTTGTAGTCGGGTCAATCAGGCATTGGGCAAAGGAGAACAAGGCTTCACGCGTGCCGCTGACGGGTAAAACCTGAGTTTCAGGATTAATAAACTCACCAGGAATCTGGAAGCGCTTAGTAATCCAGTCAGTAATCGCCTGTCTCAGCTCAAGTATGCCTTTTGTTGTCGGATAATTAGACAATCCGTGCAAGTGAGTTAACAGCGCTTCTTCAATAAAATGCGGGGTAGTATGCGTCGGCTCACCTATCGATAGCACAATAGGTGACTTGTTTGCAGGCGGTACAATCCCGTGTTTAAGTTGTGTCAGCTTCTCAAACGGATAAGGATGTAGGTATTTTAAATGAGGGGTCATTGTTTAGATACAATGCGGTTGCTTGCCTTGAGCTTGGGCTTGCTGCCACAATCCCATCGCTTGTGGCATGTGCTGTTCCAGGCTTTGGATGCGCGTTGCATGTGCCGGATGCGTAGACATAAATTCAATCGGTTGCTGGCCTTGGGACGCCTGTTCCATCCTTTGCCAGAGCGTAATGCTTTGTCTCGGATCAAAGCCCGCTTTTGCCATTAAATCCACACCGATTATATCAGCCTCACTTTCCTGCACGCGGCTGTAAGGCTTCAGTATGCCGTATTCCGCGCCGACACCCAGCAGTCCAAGTGCTGTCTGGCCTAAAGCCGATTGTGGCGTCGCTACTGCTTGAACCATGGACATGCCTTGATTGACGGCCATTTCTTGTGATGCCCTTTCATTACTGTGTTTGGCGAGTACGTGCCCAACTTCATGCCCGATAACGGCGGCTAACTGGTCCTGACTGTTGACCAATGTGAGCATCCCTGCATGTATGCCAATTTTATTACCGGGTAAGGCAAACGCGTTGGGTGACTTATCCTCAAAAACCACAACTTCCCAGTTCCCGCCTAGATCTCTGATGATAGCCTGAGCAACGCAGCTTGCAACCTGATTGTATGCACCGTTATTGCTAACAGCTTTTTCTCTTTTTAACGTATCAAAAGCCTGCAAACCCATTTGGTTGATTTCCGCATCAGGCATGAAAATAAATTGGTTTCTGCCTGTAGGGCTAGTGATACAGGCAGTTAGTAGGCAAGATGTTATCAGAACAGGAAAAAAATTATTTTTGAACATTAACGTAAACCCCGGTAGTTTCTACAACAAACACCATTTTAACGTAAGTTTTTATCTGGAGCTGAAAAATGTAGATAAACCTTGCAGAGTGGTTGCACATCACCGAATTTATAGGGAATTAATACATAAGGATTGCATGACGGGTGCAGTGGCTTTCTTCAAATTGCTGAACTCTAAACGTAACTTCTCGTTTGATGCAGGTAACAGTGTTAGACCTACGAGGTTTTAAAAACCTCGTAGGTCTTCAATCCTGCAACTAATGAGAAGTTGCACCCAAACTTTGTATATGATATTTATTTTAAAATTTTTGCTAATCGGGATTCATAATCCGCTTCTGACAACACACCACTAAAGCCTTCACGCTGATGAGCCTTATCGAAAAAATAAGTTCTTGGTAGCTCACCATACCATTTTGGATCAACCTCAAATTGCAGTTTTTGAGTATTTTCATCCGCGTAGACCCAGTTTTCAATGCCGGATAGTTGGTTTTTTTCCAGGACGGGTTGGATTTGATCGGTTTCGGAAATATCATCTGCTGCCAGCATAACTATTTTAAGTCCAGGATTTTTTTTATGGATGCTGCTTAATAATGGCATATCTTTAAGACAGGAAGAGCAGGTTATTGACCAGACTACCAGCATAAAAGGCTGGTTAGCATTGCTAGCCAGTATTTGCTGATAACTTCCGGCTGCGAAAGGCTTTAATAGGGTTTGCTCGGCCTCTGCCAAAGTATTTAGTAATGTTAGCAAAATAAATACTAGGTTTAGGAACAGTTTTTTTAATGGCATGTTTAATCTCTATGAATGTGTCGTGTGACTTGTACGCGATATGAATGTGCGCTGATTATAACGGATCGTCTAGCAGGTCGAAAATTCTTGATAGTTTCCTTATTCCTGTTTAGGAAGAGTTACAGCCAGGTG
>JAYTJI010000061.1:0-3085 GCA_043731245.1 Methylococcaceae bacterium
GTCTCCTGATAATTACTTTAAGTTTTAGAGCGTGAAATGATGTTTCTTATCGCTCAGTTCTAACGATACGCGCAAGACTAATCGCAGTCTGTGCGGAAACGCACATACAGTAAGGATTTTGTTTAGTGACGAAAGTTTATTAGCCGTATAATCCCGATCTGGACTTTTATTTGTATATCATACATAAACGGCTATCGCCCGATAGTGCCTGGCAACTACGATGGCGTATTTTTTATAAAGACTGGATTTAATCCGGCGATGCTTATGATAGGTATCGGGGATGCCACTGACATTGGTTTTATGTGCGGTATCGTACATACTACGTCTTAATAAATGGGTTAAAGTTCTAACCGCTTTTGTGAGACGTTATAATGCACACGGATCATATTGAAACTTAGCGTGACACCGATCATTTTAAGAAGCTGGAGAATGGTATGAAAATATTGCCCCATTTTAGCCGTATCTAAGTGAGGCACTCATAAACTCCTATATTGCTGCTGATTATTCGGGATAAACACCCACTGTTTCTGAAAAAACAATTCGCCGGTAAACGCAATATCTTCATTGGCAACAGCAAAAAATAGGGAATGGAGTGATACAAATGAAAACACTGGTGACGGGGGCAAATGGTTTTTTGGGATCAGCAATCATGCGGCAATTACTTAAGGCGGGTCATGAAGTCCGGGTATTGGTTAGAACGAAAAGCGACAGGCGTAATTTAAATAATTTCCCTGTGGAAATATGTGAAGGAGATCTTCGCGATACTTCCTCAATAAAACGTGCCATTAGTGGCTGTGATAACCTGTTCCATGTGGCCGCCGATTACCGATTGTGGATTCCTGATCCGGATGTTATGTATGCTATCAATGTTACAGGCACACAATCACTCATTCTTGCTGCGGCCGAAGCGGGCTTAAAACGCATGGTTTACACCAGTAGTGTAGCCACCCTGGGCTTCAATCGGGACGGCAGTCCGGCAGATGAAACCACTCCCTCTTCACTACCCTTAATGACCGGGCATTATAAACGTTCAAAATTTCTCGCAGAACAAGCTGTGCAACAACTTACAGATCAGCATCAATTGTCTTTGGTGATTGTTAACCCATCTACGCCTATTGGACAATGTGATATTAAACCTACGCCGACTGGCCGTATTGTCCTTGACACACTTCATGGGCGCATGCCTGCCTACGTAGATACCGGACTTAATATAGTTCATGTGGATGATGTTGCCAGGGGACATCTATTAGCTTTTGAAAAAGGGCAAGCAGGGGAACGTTATGTGCTGGGAGGTGAAAACATGAGTCTGCTGCAAATTCTGGAAATGATAGATAAAATCACCGGCGAAAAATCAAAGCGAATACGCTTGTCACATAACGTGGTATTGCCTGTTGCCTGGTTAATGGAAAAAGCTGCAATGCTTACCGGAAGGGAACCTCGTGCAACAGTAGATGGTGTGCGTATGGCAAAAAAACAGATGTTTTTTTCCAGCGCAAAAGCCATACACGAATTGGATTATCAGTATCGTCCGGCTCAGGAAGCCATTAAAGATGCCATTCTCTGGTTTTCCGAAAATGGATACTGTCGGTCTAATCTTGAATTTCTGAACAAGAAAGCATATCAGTAAGTTGAATATTCTTCTTAAGCATTATTTAACGAGCATGAAGCAGCCTCTATTAACGGTTCATCTCGCCACAGTGCAGAGGCAAACAAGATCCTAACCACCGCTAGCTAGGGTAATGAATGTCAAACATATATCGACAAGCGCAATTCTTAATCGCCATCAAACTCGTAATTCAACTTTATCCGTTGCGATGTGCCGGTTTGGGTTTCAATATTAATGGTGCTGGTCAATTTTCGCTTTAATACAAGATTGGCTTGTTTGTTAAACAAGCCAATCTTAGTGCCTATATAAAATTCGGGGGTCAGATATTGACCCAATACCAGCAAGGTATCTTGTAGCGTATTGCCTTCTTGCACTTTGAATTCATTAATGCCCAACTTATCGGCAAGCCAGGATGCCTGACCTTCACTGTAAGATAGTGCAGCGCTTGCAAGCACGTTGCTATCTGATTTACTTACCTGGTTTAGGGGGCCGCCAGTAATCAGGTAGGCGAGTGCCTCTGCTTCGGGTAAAGAAGGTTCAGATGAGATAAGGGTTTGCGGAGTTTTTAATGAGCCAGACAGGGCAAGTACGGCCGTAACCTTTTTACTTTTGGAGAGCCTTACGGCTTCTACATCCAGCCAAGGATTATCGGCAGGCCCGTTGAATAAAAAGCGGCCTTTACGGACAGTAAGGTTTTGTCCAAAGCGTTTATAACTGGCTTTGGTCATGTCGACATTGCCTTGCATTGCCATTTTTGCGCCTGTCTTGATAATCTTTAGATTACCAGTTAGATTGGTTTGTAACCCTTGCCCCGTGAAACTGACTTGTTTGCCTAGTTTAACTTCTATATTAGCATTGATGTCAGGCACTGGTGGTGTGTTACTCTCTGTTTTTTCTTCGCCAAGAATAACCTCATCCTCACTAACTTTTACTGCATTTTCAGGAACATCCTGAATTTTTAGGATTGCCATGGGGATGTCTAGTTGACCGCTAATTTGCTTTTGTTGGCCGGTCAACGCGATTTTCAAGTCTGGGGAAACAGCGATTTGTGCTTCAGGTATTTTTGCAATCTCAAAGTCTTTACCGGTTAGCGTCAAATTGACAGGGTAGTGTGTGTCCGGCTGTAAACCAATTGTGCCATCGAGATTGATAAGGCCATCACCGGATTTTGCGGAGCCTTGAATCCGAATAAGGCCGGTTTCATTGGCTGGTGTCATGGCTTGCAGGTTAAGCTCACGAATGCTGAGACCGAGCTTATTAACATCGACAGCGCCGTTGGTAAGGTGCATGTCACCTTTGACGTAAGGATTTTGCGTGGTGCCGCTTACCGTCATATCAGCTTTCAACAATCCTTTGACGCCGGATAATTGGGGAACAAAGGCTTCAATGAATGCAAATTCGCGGATCGAAACGTTTGCCTGGCCGGATAATGCTTGCGTCTTACCCGTATCCATTTGTAGCTTTCCGCGTAAATAATCC
>JAYTJI010000062.1:0-20432 GCA_043731245.1 Methylococcaceae bacterium
CAAATTATGGGGTTTATTTCGAAAAATCGCCCTTCAGCTTGGCTTTCAAGGTCGAGCCATCACCAAAATATGTTTGCTTATCCTTGGTATAGGCTTTCCTGATTAACCAGATGCTTCAGCCAACGCCAAAAAGTTCGTCATTCCGGGCAGGGATGCCGGAATCCAGCGCCATGGATGGAAACTTCCCAGTGCCATGCCGCCCGATATAGGCACGATGCCAAGTCATACATTCACATCCATGTGACTGGATACTGGCATCCATGCCAGTATGACGGTGCTAGCTGAAGTTCCTTGCTAATCAGGACAGCTTTTGGACTGTTCACCGGGCGATCTGGTTTGTCAGGGTTATAGAGGGCAATCCCAGCATCAACAAACTGGTGTATTGTTTGGCGTCTAAACGTTTCTCGTGAGTTTGGTGCGTATCCTTTGTCGTAGTGTTCCCGCGACCAGTCCATGATCGGCGTGATGCCAACAAGTGGATTTTCAGCTTGTGCCCACATTTTTAAAGGAGTGAGGTTCAACAGCGCTAATAGACACAGCGCGGATCGTTCATTGTGCTGCGCACGCGGCAGACCAAGAGAAATGAGGATCTGATACGCCTCGTCGATATGGTTATTATTCTTCGTCGTCATGCGGTCAGGCTATCCAGTTGTTCATCAATCATCATCTGCGTAGGCTCGCCGCTTCGCCTTGCCCACTCCCCCAATGCAATCAGTGCCTTCCGGCTTGGATACTTCATCATCTTGAGATCGGTTGCATTGACTTGGGTATGACCACTCGAACGGCGGAAGTTTTCATCAACACCGGTCGTGTTGAGGTACATAGCCAAGCCACGCGCTAGAGCTTCTGGCAAACCGTGCTTGTTCTCGTGATACACGTTCAGGTGGTTCTCCAGACCCAGCATTTCAGCATCGCCAAAAGTGTCTGGCTGCACAACGCTGGCAACGATCCGGCGTTTTTCTTCCTTCGATGAAAAGCGGCGAACCACACAATAAAAACCATTCGGATAAAGCCACTTTTCCGTCTCAGCATTTCGCTGGATTGCGTTGGGCTTCTTGATGCCGGGTTTTGGCCATTCGATATTTTGCCCGGCAAAGTGGGCGGGATACAGGAGGGGTACGGCACCCGGCTCGGGCATGTCGCGGAGATGCTCTTTCAATCGAAAATCGACAACAGGCCCAGTCGATACCTTTATACCGACATCCTCCAACGAACTGCGAATCGCAGTTGAAAGCTCGATGGCGTTATGCTCTGGTGAAGTCGGTACATGAATGAAACGCTCGGAATCATCGCGGAACACGATCCGGTTGAATGGATGCACATGCGTTATGAGGTCAACGTAGCTATCATCTGTAGATGTTGTCACTGTCACGTCACCTTGCTGTCCACTACGCTCAAGCAACAGGATGATGTTCTCCTGCAGCACGTTATCGTCTTTAAAAGCCTTGCTACGTGAGTCAAACAGGTGCATATGTCGAATTGCAGCCCGCTCAAGTACAAAGTTGCGAAAAGGCCGGTAATACGGCCCATTGCAGAAGCTGCGCGGTATGATTGCAACGATTTGTCCACCCGGCTCCATCATCTCCAGAGCCAGGGCAACAAAAGCGGAATAAAGATTGACTGTTTCAATTCCTGCCTGTCGAAGCAATAAGCGGTGGCGGGAGTTGCTGCTTATTTTTTTATAGGGAGGATTAAGGATTGCGTGAGTGAATCCATTGCCAAAATCAAATTGTATTTTATTTACGGCCTGTTCAATAAAATCGTCGTCTAGTATTTCATAAACCACCGGCAGTCTGTTCTTGTAGCTGGACAGCGAGTCGTTTAATTCTTTATGGATAAGACTATCCAACTCGAAGGCAGTTACTTCAATATTCTTGAATCTCAACTCGCCATCAACACACCGTTCAAGAAAAGCACTTGAAAGTGAGCCAATACCTGCGCCAGCGTCAAGCAAACGACAGTCAGGACTACCTTTCGATGTAAACAAGCCAGCCATGAATTGGGCTGTTCTCGCAGGCGTAAGATATTGCCCCAGTTGCGACTTTCGTTTCACCTCGGTGTTTTTCGATACCCTCAATCTTGTTTGTTCAACTGCTGCTAACAATGGTGTGTCTCCTTTTTGCGACCCAACAAATCATTATTTAGCGAGGTTGGGTTGTGAAAAGATGCAACCCAACGCAGCTTGAAACTAAAAACCCGTTTCATCGGGAAAATACTCAAGCACTTCATCACGTTCAGCTTCCAACGCCTCCCAATCAGCTTGTTTGTACATGCGAATATTTGCCTCATCAATATTTTGCTTATCAAAAAACGTATAAACCGGACGAAACGCGGCGCGATACAGATAATTCAAATGTTGCTGCATTTCAGACTCGCCTTTGATGCGACGGTAAATCTCAAGCACTAATTCGACATCAGTTGCCTTACTTAAATCAATCATATTCATGCTCACTTTGATTAAATTACGTCTTTTTACTCAAGCAACCAATAACTCTTCGACTTTACGAATGTAATACAGCAGCATTCAACGGCGCCACTTTTTGTCGTGGCTGCTGCTCCGCCTGCCAAAGATCATAAGCCGCCTGCATTCTAATCCACAAACCGGGAGGTTGTCCGAAGGCTTCAGATAGCTTCAGATCCATTTCCGCAGTAATACTGGCACGGCCATTCAATACCTTGGAGAGGTGGGGACGGGAAATACCCAGATGGGCTGCGAAATTACCGACGGTAATACCCAATTCGGGCAATACGTCTTCTTTCAAAATCTCGCCTGGGTGGGGCGGGTTAAACATGCGCATAATAGTCTCTTAATGATAATCTAAATAATCCAGAAGCGTTGCTTCACCATTCTCGAAACGGAAAATTACTCGCCAGTTCCCGTTTACCGTCACTGCCCAGAAGCCGACTAAGTTTCCTGTCAGTTTGTGCAACTTAAGTCCTGGTATATTAACTTGCTCAATCAGCGTGGCCGCATCCAGAATACCAAGAATGCGAATTAGTCGTGGCGCATGTTCCGGACGAATACCCGCCTTGGAGCCTGTCTCAAAGAAGGATTGCAACCCGGCATGGCGAAAACTTTTAATCATAATTGATTGTAATGCGTTAGCTTACAGATTACAAAAATTTCTCGACCTGCTCTATAAAAATACCCTGCTGCTTTACATGTAGCCATGTGTCCGGCATTGGCAATAACACACAAATAATTGGGAGCAGCATAAAATTACTTATCACTGTTTATTTAACTCCACCCCCGACTATTACCGTAATCAAAAGTTAACATTATTGTCATACTGCTTTCATATTAAGTTTCCATACTGGCTATAGGACGCACCTCACTTTGGCAAAACATAATTAGAGGATAATTAATATGAAACTAAAACCAATCACCTTGGCAGTGGGTATAGCACTATCCGCAGGTACAGCAATCGTAACTCAGGCCGGAAGCCCTGACTCATTTACCGCGCCGCATTCTGACCGGAATACCTGGTATGCGGCGGGAAAAGCCGCCGTAGAAAAAACCGAAGAACTTAGACCCAGCGCCCGAAAAGCAAAAAATATTATCTTTTTTGTTGGTGACGGAATGGGTATTTCTACGATTACGGCAGCACGCATATTGGCGGCTCAACAGCCTAACATTATCGATGCCAGTAACACTCAACTTGGCCGTAGCGGCGAGGAAAACTCTTTAAGCTTCGAGTTATTTCCTTACCTAGCCTTGTCGAAGACATATAGCGCCAATCAACAAACTTCTGATTCCGCACCGACGATGACGGCGATGGTTACCGGTGTAAAAACTAATGACGGCTTTTTGTCAGTTGATCAAGGTCTTGTCCGTGGTGATTGTGGTGCCGATATTAAAACGCACCAGTTAAAAACAATTTTGGAAATTGCAGAATCTGCTGGAAAATCTACCGGTATCGTGTCAACGGCCCGGTTGACTCACGCAACTCCGGCCGCCAATTATGCCCACACACCGGAACGTAATTGGGAAGCCGATTCAAATCAACCAAACGGTTGCGCAGTGCCGGATATTGCCCGCCAGTTGATCGAATTCAAATACGGCGATGGTTTGGAAGTCGCTTTAGGCGGGGGGCGTGAATATTTTAGACCCAGAACACTTCCTGATCCTGAAGATCTGGGGAAATTCGGCCGCCGTAAAGACAATCGTGATTTGACGTCTGAATGGACCCAAAAATTCGGGCCAAAAAGCGCTTATATCTGGAATCAAGCCCAATTCGACGCTATCGACCCTAACAAAACCACCCATCTACTTGGCCTATTCGAACGTTCGCATATGGAATACGAAGTAGATCGTTTAACGGATACCGCTGGCGAACCTAATCTTGCTACATTGACGGAAAAAGCGATAAAAGTACTGCAAAAGAACCGGAAAGGCTTTTACCTTCACGTTGAAGCTGGTCGCATTGATCACGCACATCATGCCGGAAATGCCTATCGCGCTCTGACGGATGCTATCGCTTTATCCGATGCGGTGAAAAAAGCCATCGAAACCTTGAAATCAATCGGTGAATTAGAGAATACGTTGATTATTGTCTCAGCCGATCATAGCCACACATTTACTATTGCCGGATACCCACAACGTGGTAATAACATATTGGGCAAAGTGATTGATGCCGGTGCTACAACCTATTCTAAGGCATCTGATGGTGCGCCTTACACCACCTTGTCCTATGCGAACGGACTTGGCTTTCATACTGGTGTAGCTGGCGACGATGTATTTGCGACTCCGGTTCAAATTGGCCGATTTGCAGATATGACGAATGTCGATACAACCGATCCTGATTTTCATCAAGAAGCTTTAGTCCCGCTTGCCGGGTCTGAAACTCACGCCGGTGAAGATGTGGCCATTTTCGCAAAAGGGCCTGGTGCGCATCTGTTCCAAGGCGTACTGGAGCAAAACGTTATTTTTCACGTAATGAATGAAAAAATGGCGAAAGAATCCAGAAGAGACGACTAGTTATTGGTGTTTTTGTGCTGAACAATGTCTTTAAATTTGGACGTAAATTAGCTAATGCCTAACGAGGGTGATTAATGCACCTTCGTTAGTTTTTACTGTAAAAAATGCACCCACTTTTTGAACTGGTTTAATGAAAAAAAGAATATTTATAGTTTCTCTCATCCTCTGTATGGCCGCATGTGCCAACATCTCAACACAAATCACCTCTTTCCCGGATGGTTTGGCGAATCTTGCCACATCTGGCCGACTAGCCTGCCGGTATGAAAAGCAGATTGGTGATAGTAACAACACTCAGATAAAAAATTGGTATTTTTGGCGGGAAGCTCAACGCACAGAAACGCGCGATGAATTTTCCAATCAAGGGGAAATCTGGGAAAGTAATGACGCTGGAAAGTTTTTTTATACCCGTTTATTTTATAATGAACATGCTGCTGTGGAGTTTGTACAAGGCGATTTAGCCGCTACAGGCGCGACTGCCCCATCGACGCAACAACTATTCTCACTTATCGACCCAAAGACATTAGGAAAGGAATTAACCCTGCTGGACAAAGGCGATATGAAAGGAATGGCTGTTGAGTATTACAGCGGCACGGTAAAAAATATTCCAACTGAAGTCGCTTGGCTTCCGTCTTTGCAATTACCTGCACGAATTAATAAAAAACTGGTGACAGGAAACATTACCCTAACCCTGGCAGATTGTGGGAATGAATCAAAATTTTCCGTAAACCCAATTACAAAGAAGGAATTTGACAATTTCCGTCGATTTGATTACACCGACTTAGGCGATATGGAAGACGACCCCATGGTTCAGCGTATTGAACAACTGATAGGCGATCATCACGCCCAAAAGCCGTAAGCGGCGATAAATTTCGGCGTTCGGCCTCATGAACTTGTGCTGGTTAAATCTTAGGACCGTAGTAGGTTGGGTTAGGCAATAGCCGCAACCCAACACATCGAAACGGCAAATGTTAGGTTACGGCTATCGCTAACCAAACCTATAGTGTTCTTAAAAATTGCAACTGTAAACGCTTGTAATATATCTTTTCGAGACATGTTTGTTTTACTGCAAAAACTGTTCAACCCGTTCTATAAAAACACCCGGCTGTTGTACATGCAGCCAATGTCCGGCATTGGCAATAACACTCAGGGTAGCCTTTGGAAACAAAGTGTTCACATCATTCGCTTTAACATAACCGGAGTCTTCTCCCGCTATAAATAGTGTTTTTCCAGTAAACGGCATTAGCTGCTTAACATTGGGAAAGGCGGAAATATTGGGTGCCATCAACAAAAAAATATCCAGATCAATGCGCCAGCAATATGCGCCATCTTTCAGGACAAGATTTTGCAGCAAAAACTGGCGATAACCGAGTTCGGGTATGTGCGAGGCAAGTAGCAGCTCTGCCTGTTTACGATTGCTGATTTCATGTAGCGGCAGTGCCTTTAACGCCTGGATCAAATTGTTAAAGCAGTGCGTATAACTGATAGGGGCAATATCGGCAACTATCAGTTTATCCATACGGTCAGGATGATTAAGTGCGAACCACATTGCAACTTTACCGCCCATGCTATGGCCCAGCAAACTGGCTGTAGTTAAGCCTTGTGCGTCCATAAACAACAGTAAATCCGCTGCCATAGACGGATAATCCATTATAGGATGATGCGGTGAAGCGCCATGATTACGCATATCCGGCGCATAAACATGGAACCTGGCCGCCAGTTTTTCTGCTACCTGCCGCCAGTTGCGCGAAGATGCGAAAAAACCATGCAGGATAATAATCGGCGTATCATCGGGACTACCCAATTCGTCAAAAGCTAATTCTACGGCTTCCATTAAGCAAAAACGAACAGTGCGCCCATCAAACCGCCAAAAATTCCGCCCCAAACCACCAGCCAGCCCAAATGTTCGCGAATAATGGCCTGAACCATTTCTTTAACCAGTTGCGGCGTTAACTCATTTAGACGCTTATCAATGACTGTTTCAATTTTGTCGATAATATCGATACCAATTTTATGCGCATCCAAGCCTTCTTTCAGCGCCAATTTAAAGCGATCGGACTCAATCATATCAACCAGGGTGATTTTCATTTTTTCGGTAAACGGTTCTTTTAAAGGAGCCAGGGCTTCTTCGCCGCCCATCATTGCCAACATGCCGCCAAAAGAGGAGCCCATAATTGATGACACCAGACTTTCATAAATCCTGTCGTAATCGACTGCGTTTAAAAATGGCTTCAAATTCAACATCTTGCTCCCCTGCCGCTCCTCAGTTTCGATAAACTGCTCGATATTATTGACGGTAAAAAACTGCTGCATCATGAGTTGCTTGATGGAGAGCTTAAATTCCTCAAAGCGGGCGGGAATAACGCCGGAACCGTATAAAAACGGCACTTTCTCAAACAGCATGTAAATTGCCAGCCAATTGGTGATTGCCCCGGACAGGGCAAAAAAACCGATGGATTTGACTAATTCCTGCTGTACCGGGCAAACATAGCCGATGGCAATAATGACAACGGAAATAAAGTTGGTAATAAAGCTTTTGTTTAACAGTTTTTTCATCGTTTTTTAATAAAAAGATCGGTAATCGTGCCTTCAATCATTTCTGCTGTAAACCCAAGAGTTTCAGCCAAAGTAGGGTGTGCATGAACCGTTAACGCCAGGTCTTCAACATTCGCGCCCATTTCCAATGCCAACACCGCTTCAGCAATCAATTCACCGGCATTGGTACCGACAATGCCCGCGCCAAGGATACGCCCGGTTTTTTTATCGCACAGCAATTTGGTAAGGCCTTCTTTACGCCCATTACACAGAGAACGCCCACTGGCTGCCCACGGAAAAGCCGCTTTTTCGTACTCTATGCCTTGAGCTTTGGCGTCATTTTCAGTTAAACCCATCCAGGCTATTTCAGGATCGGTATAAGCCACAGAAGGAATCGTCAATGCCCGCCACTCGGTTGCCAACCCTGCAATCACTTCGGCTGCTATTTTTCCTTCATGCGTTGCTTTATGGGCCAGCATCGGGTTGCCAACGACATCGCCAATCGCAAAAATATGTTTTACATTGGTACGCTGTTGTTTATCAACTGGGATAAATCCGCGTTCATCGACAGTAACTCCGGCTTTATCAAGATCACACAAGCCACCATTAGGTCTTCGACCTACGGCGACCAGCACTTTATCAAATACATCCGATTCCGGTGCGGATTTACCTTCAAAGGTGACTTTCAAGCCTTCCGTTAAGGGTTCAATACTTTTAACACTGGTTTCCAGAAAGATATTGTCATATTCCTTCTTGATTTTTGTCATGAGCGGCCTGACTAAATCCTTGTCGCAACCGGGGATGATTTGCTCCTGCATTTCAACAATGGTGATTTTACTACCCAGCGCGTTATAAACAGTCGCCATTTCCAGGCCTATAATACCGCCACCGACTATCAACAGTTTTTTGGGAATATCGTCAAGATTAAGGGCATCGGTTGAATCCATTAATCGTGCATCATCATTGGGAAAGGCAGGAATTTTTACCGGCTGGGAGCCAACGGCAATAATCGCTTGTTCAAACTCTATCAGCTGTGAGTCAACCTGAACTTGTGTATCTGACACAAAATGCCCTGTGCCGTTAATAACCGTCACATCGCGCTGTTTTGCTAACGCTGCCAAACCCGCATTGAGCTGCGAACTGATCTTGTTTTTCCAGTCACGCAGTTGTTCCAGATTAACCTCGGGCTCAACAAAATTAATCCCTGCCGGACTTAATTCTTTGGCTTCATTAAGCACATTAGCCACATGCAGCAAGGTTTTTGAAGGAATACATCCGACATTTAAACAGACACCGCCTAACACCGGATAACGTTCAACCAGGATCACCTGTTTACCTAAATCAGCCGCGCGAAACGCCGCCGTATAACCGCCAGGGCCACCGCCCAGCACCAGAACTTGTGTTTTCAATTGCATACCTTTAATGTTATTTTGCTGTAATAATTTGTATTTCGATAAATGACGCTAACCATAAGTCACTTGACTGAATACGTCAACCATGTATACGCATCGTCAACCGACAGTGTTTCACACAAACTGCCCCGCACACCAGGCAGACGACCATGCCCACTGAAAATTATAGCCGCCCAGCCAGCCGGTTACATCGACCACTTCACCAATAAAATAAAGCCCCGGCACCTTTTTACATTCCATGGTTTTAGAAGAAAGCGCATCACAGTCTATGCCGCCAACGGTAACCTCAGCGGTACGATAACCTTCTGTACCATTGGGTTTAATTGTCCAGTTATGCAATTGATCTGCAACCTGCTGAATCTGGCGGTCAGATAAATCCGGCAAAGAAATATTCAATAATTCCTCGGGTAACAAACAGCTAATCAGTCGTTTCGGTAAATAACCATCCAAAATAGTTTTTAAGGTGTTCTTTAACTTTTGTTGGCGTTTAGATTTCAACTCCGCTTCCAAATTTGCCTGTGGCAATAAATTAATTACCACGGCTTCGCCTGCCCGCCAATAGGAAGAAATCTGCAACACAGCCGGGCCACTTAAACCACGATGCGTAAATAATACATTTTCACTGAAGCTCCGCTGTTTATTGCTGACGACGCAAGGCACGGCAATGCCTGATAACGGCGAAAACTGGTCTTTATCTTCCGGCTGCAAGGTAAACGGTACCAGACCTGCGCGGGTGGGTAATACATTAATACCAAATTGCTGGGCTATTTTGTAACCCAGCGGTGTAGCGCCCATTTTTGGTATTGATAGCCCTCCTGTAGCAACCACTAAGGACTGACCTACAAAATCGCCATGATCAGTTTTAAGGTGAAACCGGTTAGCCAGCTGCTCTATGCTTTCTAAGCGGGTATTCAGTTGCACCACCACGCCGACTTGAGCGCATTCCGCCAATAACATATTAAGAATATCTTTGGCGCTGTCGTTGCAAAACAATTGCCCATGATCCCGTTCGTGATAGGGAATTTGATAGCGTGCAACTAAAGCCAGAAAATCCCACTGGCTATAACGGCTGAGCGCAGATTTGCAAAAATGCGGATTGTTTGAAATAAAGTTATCGTGATCGATGGAATAGTTAGTAAAATTGCAACGACCGCCGCCGGACATCAGGATTTTCTTTCCGGCTTTGTTGGCATGATCGAGAACCATCACTTGTCGGCCCCGCTTGCCCGCTTCAATGGCGCACATCAAACCCGATGCGCCTGCTCCGATAATAATGACATCGGTTTCAGTCATGTCCTACATCCATACAAAAGTTGCAAACTATACGCTAATTGCCTTAATCCTAATAAACCTAAAAAACGGTTTGGGCTATTTGGCTAAAAATCGTAACAAATCCGTAAAACTCCTAGGCTGAATGCTGTTTTTTTGTATAATCAAACGCTTTACCGGTTGTTATTCGATAATGCAAACTCCCTTTAAGACCATAGGTATCATAGGAAAACCCAGTGATCCTGGTATTGCTGAGACGTTGACCGGGCTTTACGACTATTTAACGCAACATCAATACACTGTGTGTGTTGCTGAAGACAGTGTAAAATTTATTAAAAATACCACTGTAAAAGCATATTCATTGAAAGCGCTCGGGCAGCAATGCGATCTGGTTATCGCTGTGGGTGGCGATGGCACTTTTCTGGCTGCCGCTCGTGCCATTGTTGAATATGACATCCCCTTAATCGGCATAAATCTGGGGCGATTGGGTTTTCTTGTCGACATATCGCCTGGCGAACTGCCTGCTAAACTGCATCACATCCTTCAAGGCCATTATACAGAGGAAAAACGCTCCCTGTTACGTGCCAAAATCATCCGCGACAACCAGGTTATTCACGAAGAAACTGCCGTTAATGAAGTGGCTATCCATCGTTGGGTAACGCCCAGTATGATTGAAATTGTGACCAAAATTGATAATGTGTTTTTAAATTCACAACGCTCCGACGGCTTGATTATTTCCACACCCACCGGATCAACGGCTTATTCTTTATCAGCGGGAGGGCCAATTTTGTATCCTTCCTTAAGTGCCCTGGTATTAGTGCCGCTTAATCCCCATACTTTATCAAACCGTCCAATAGTGATCCATGATTCCGCTGAAATTGAAATCAGCTTTTGCCAGACCAAGCAAATCAATGCCCTGGTGACTTGCGACCACATTGAAATTCCTGACGTATTAATCAGTGACAAGATTTTGATTAAAAAAGACCCCAAACCGATAAGAATTCTGCATCCTGAAGGTCATGACTTCTTCCAAATTCTCAGGAATAAATTAAACTGGAGCAGTGGCTACCGCCACAGTTAATACCCATGCTATTAAACCTTACTATCATTGACCTTGCCGTAGTCAAATCCCTCGATCTCGACCTGGAAAAAGGCATGTCGGTTCTTACCGGCGAAACCGGAGCGGGCAAATCTATTTTATTAACCGCGTTAGGACTAGCACTGGGTGACAGAGCAGATTCCGGCTACGTTCGCCCCGAATGTAAACGCGCCGAAGTTAATCTGGAATTTGATTTATCCGATGCGCCGGGCGCTCAACAATGGCTGAAAGAAAATGAACTGGATGATGATCAACACTGCTTAATCCGGCGCATTGTTAATCAGGATGGCCGCTCAAAAGCTTACATTAACAACCGCCCCGTCACCTTACAGTTCTTACAGGAACTGAGTGAAAAGCTGGTTGAAATTCATGGTCAACATGCGCACCTGACCTTGCTTAACAGTGATGAACAGCGTCGATTGCTGGATGCCTATGCAAAGAACCAGAATCTTCTGGATCAAGTCAACACCTGTTATAAACACTGGCTGCTTGCCCATAAAGAACTGGCAAGTCTGATTAAAGCCAGCGTAGACCAAAGCGAACGCGAAGAATTGCTGCGTTACCAGATCGAAGAATTACAACAATTGGATCTAGCTAATTTCAGTTATTCCGCGTTATCCGAAGAACACAGCAAACTGGCACATCTGGGGCAAATTTTAAGCACAGGCCAAGCCCAGGTTGATCTGCTCTATGAGAATGACTCACAATCGGTTAATCAAATGCTGAGTCACAGCGTCAGTGAATTGACTTATATTGCCCAATTTGCGCCGGAATTAACTGAAATAGGTAATCTATTATCAGAAGCCCAGATTCAAACCGAAGAAGCCGCCATACAATTACGGCGTTTTCTGGAAGTCCAGGAAGCCGATCCCCAGCGCATGGATGTACTGGAAAACCAAATTGGCGTTATTCAGGGTCTTAGCCGTAAACATCACATTACCCCGGATGAACTGCCCGAACTGGTTGGTAAACTTGCGGCGGAATTGGATGGACTGACCCATAGCGGTGAACGTATTGAGACTTTAACAGCCGATACTGCACAATTGCTTGCCCAATACCATAAACTCGCCGCGCAACTATCCGAGCAACGCCGAAAAACCGGTCAGAAATTAGAAAAACAGATTTCGGCGATGATAAAGGAACTGGGTATGCCGCAAGGCGAATTTTTGGTTGATATTACCTACCTGGATACCGATGCACCGAAACTAAACGGCAAAGATAAAATCGAATTCTTAGTAAGTGCCAATCCCGGCCTTCCGCCTAAAGCACTGGCTAAAGTCGCTTCAGGCGGCGAATTATCGCGTATCAGTCTGGCGATTCAGGTAACTACTTCCAATGACAAAACCACGCCCACTCTCATTTTTGATGAGGTGGATTCGGGTATCGGCGGCGGCGTCGCGGAAATTGTCGGACAAAAATTACGCAGTTTGAGCCACAATCGACAAGTCATGTGCGTCACGCACTTGCCACAAGTAGCCGCACAAGCGCATCATCACCTTTACGTGGAAAAGAATAATAAAACCGACATCACTTCTTCTAATGTCAGGCTATTGACTGATATAGAACGTGTTGAAGAAATCGCCAGAATGTTGGGCGGCGTTACAATTACCGCCAATACACTGGCCCATGCCAAAGAAATGTTAAGCGCAGGAGTAAAATAAGCTTAACAAAGCGCTTTATTATTCATCATAAAGACACGAAGAAAAACTTCGCGTCTGCTTGGTCTATTTTAATAACACACCACAGGGAACCAACCAATGACTAGATTTCCAGCCGAATGGGAAAAACAATCCGCCGTATTAATCGCCTGGCCGCATAAAACGGGTGATTTCAGCGATCGACTTGAATCCGTGGAGCAATCCTACAGCGTGATTGCCGACACCATCACCCAATATCAAAAACTGATTATCGTCTGTCGCGATGACAGCCATCAGCAACATATTCAAACCTTAATAAGCAAGCCCGACGCCATTGACTTCATCCACGCTACGGTTAATGACATCTGGGTTAGAGATACCGTGTTCCTTAGCGTAGAGCAAGAAGGTGTCATTACCCACCTTAACTTTCTATTCAATGGTTGGGGTGAAAAATACCAGCACCAGAATGACAATGACCTTAATCACAAACTGTTAAATGCCAAGCCCTTTAAAGGTAAGCCCCACAAGGACATCGACTTTATCCTGGAAGGCGGCAGTGTTGAAAGCGACGGCATAGCCACTATTTTGACCACGAAACAATGCCTGCTAAACCCGAATAGAAACAAGGGTCTGACGCAGCAGGAAATAGAACAGCAACTGCTCCAGCATTTGGGCGAAAAACGGGTATTCTGGCTGGATCAGGAAAACCTGTCCGGCGACGATACCGATGCCCACATCGATACCCTGGCACGTTTCTGTTCAGCCACCACCATTGCCTATACCAGTTGTGATGATGCTGAAGACCAGCACTATACCAGCTTGAAATACATGGAAAGGCAGCTACAGGAATTAAGAACTCAAGCGGGCGATCCCTATCATTTAGTTCCCCTACCGCTGCCAAAACCAATATATGATGAAGAAGGGCAACAATTACCCGCCAATTACTCCAACTTCTTAATCATCAATCATGCCGTAATGGTTCCGTCTTATGGTGATCCCATGGATGCAGTCGCTTTGCAACGACTGGCTGATTGTTTTCCACAGCATGAAATCATTGCTATACCTTGCAGGCCGTTGGTGCATCAATATGGCAGTTTGCATTGTATGACTATGCAGTTTCCTGAAGGGATTGTGGGGGTTGTTGGTTGAGTACTGAACCGGACGGGTTTTGAAAACCCGTCCGCAATGTTTGAAATTGCCGATGCGCGGCTGAAGGAAGCGTGCCGTTCGCTATTGATGTGCTTCGTACCTTTGTGCATCTTAGAGAGAGCCGTAGGATGTGCCGACGACAGGAGGCGAATCGGTTCACGATTGATGCGCTTCGTTGCCTCAGCGCATCCTACGATGCTGCACAGAGTAGTTACAAGTAAAAAACAAGTGAGTAATGTATGGCTTTTATGTTAATGGAACCCACTAATCAAACTTTTCAGGAGTTAATTGGCAATGGTGTGAAATATCAAGTGCCAAGGTTCCAGAGAGACTATGCTTGGGATCGGGAACAGTGGGAAGACTTATGGTCTGATATTGAGACTATTAAAGATGAACAGTACCATTATATGGGTTATATCGTTCTTCAACGGAAGAGTCAGCATGATTTTGAAGTCATTGATGGACAACAAAGGCTTATTACCCTTTCTCTGGTTGTACTTGGTGCAATGAAAAATCTTCAGATGTTGATCAATAAAATAGACGATACCGATGAAAATATAGAGCGCTTGCGGATTTTAACAGAACGTTATATTGGCTCAAAAAATCCTATTTCTCTAAAAGTTGACAGTAAACTTTCCTTAAATAGAAATAATAGTTCTAATTTTAGATTAATTTGTGCCTCATTAGAGGCACCTAATAAAAGGGGCCAAACAAACACCAACAAACTACTGAACAAATGTTTCAAATTTTTTGAAGAAAAAAAAATGGGTAATACGGGGCAAGAGATTGCCGAGTTCATTGAGCGCGTTTCTTCAGGCATGGTTTTTACCAAGATAGTCGTACAAGATGATTTAAATGCCTATAAAGTATTTGAAACATTAAACGCACGGGGCGTACAGTTATCTACTCCCGATTTATTGAAAAATTACATATTTTCGGTTGTAACAAAAGACAATAATATTCCAGATGATGAGTTAAATGATCTTGATGAAAGTTGGTCTGAAATAGTTTCTCAACTCGGGGAGAGTAATTTCACAGACTTTATTCGCTATCATCATAATTTCCAAGCAACATTAGTTACAAAGAAAGACCTATTTTCATCGGTTCGGAAGTTGGTCAATACACCAGAAAAGGCTTATGAATACCTTCGCTCTTTAAGTCAGTACGCGCCTGTTTATGCCTCGCTTTTAAATCCACATGATGAATGGTGGGCAAACCAAGATGTTGTTTATCGTAATGTTAAAAAATATCTGGAAGGATTAGACTTGTTTAACATTAAACAGCCACTTACCGTTTTAATGGTTGCCTTTACTCAGTTTTCTGGTGAGGAATTTGTAAAGCTTTCTAAATATTTGTACATTCTAGCTATTAGGTACAATGTCATCTGTCATCTTTCTCCTAATGAACAAGAAAATGCTTATAATCAGCTCGCGATAAAAATTCACGCAAAGGAATGTACTCGCGCAAGTCATGTTAAGAATAATGAGATTTTTAGAAAACTTTATCCTAGTGATGAGTCATTTTTTAATGCGTTTGAATTCCATAAAATGCCAAGCAAGCGTTCTGCAAAAAAAATAAGATTTCTTTTAGCTGAAATAGAAACTTATTTGGGGCATGAGACTGATCATACCAAAACAACGTTAGAGCATATTTGCCCCTATAATCCTGATGAGAGTTGGGATAATTATTTTGGAGAAGGTGTTAATGACATTCAAGATCGTTTGGGCAATGTGGTTTTACTTGAGAGGGATGAGTTAAAAAGAGCCAATTTTGAAGATAAAAAGCGGGCTTATTTAGATGCGCACTACCCATTAGCTAAACAAGTAGCTTCTTATGACAAGTGGAGCTTACAAAACTTGAATGCTTACCAAGCATGGCTATCAAAACAAGCGGTAGAAACATGGAAAGTTTCTTATGAATAACTGATGCTACAAGAGCTCATCAATGAATAAACTCTGGCTAGGAATATTTTTTTCGATGCTGATATGGTCAGTTATAAATCCTAAAGATTACCTGACCTGGTTACTTGAAACAGCGCCGGCAATTGTGGCCTTTATTGTGCTAATGGCGACCCGTCAGCACTTTCCATTAACAGGATTGGCTTATGGTTTGATCCTGGTTCTTAGCCTGATTTTAATGATAGGCGGGCATTACACTTACGCGGAAGTTCCGCTGTTTGAACGGCTTAAGGACATCTTTAATCAAGATCGCAATAATTTCGATAAACTCGGTCATTTTGCGCAAGGTTTTGTACCTGCAATCATTGCCCGGGAAATCATCATCAGAAACCAAATCCTAAAAAACATTCATTGGCTTAATTTTTTTGTTGTTTGCATCTGCCTGGCAATCAGTGCTTTTTACGAACTGATTGAATGGTGGGTTGCGCTAGTAAGCAAAGAAGCTGCTGAAGCATTTTTAGGCACGCAGGGTTATGTTTGGGATACGCAATCAGACATGGCTTTTGCGTTAGTAGGGGCAATCATAGCGCTGCTTACATTAAAGCACTCTCACGATAGACAGATTAGCCTTTTACTAACTAAAGTTGAATAAACAGTGCGGTCATTTTACTGCGATAAACAAGGACATCTGGGGATCTCTAAAAATTGCACTTCGACAAACTCAGTGCGAACGGTGGTCTTTTTAAATCAGTTACTTCTCCATTCTTGCTGAGCCTGTCGAAGCATGAATAAGCAATTTTTAGAGATCCCCATATATTGACTAGCCCAAGGTGACATCAGTTCTAAACAGTTCTCATGGCGGTTTTTATAAAAACCCACATGTTGTTTCAGCGACAGATTCATTGAAATTGATCCCTCTTTCCTTGAAAAAAGATTTTATCCGTCTATTCTTTCTTTCAAACACTTTGTTTTAATGCTAAGTTGGGCTTGACTTAGTAAAGCCATTTGTCATGGTATAACTCAACAATTTTCAAGACATTGATAGTATGTATAATTAATTTTTCAGATATTATTAAAACGCATTGACCATGATCACACTAAATAGTCTGCTCTATTTTTTGTATTATTGAAAATACCAATACGATACTCAATATGAATAACGAAAATCACTTGCCGTCTAATCAGCACGCTCAGCCCAGGTTAAAATTTTCAACCAAAAATGAAATGAAGCTGATTATTGTGGGCAATGTGGGCTCTGGAAAGACCACCAGTATTCGGACAATCAGTGAAATACCCATGATCGGCACTGAAGTAAAAGCCACTGAACAAACGGCCATACGCCGAAAAAGCACGACAACAGTTAGTATGGAATATGGCTTGTTAAATATTCAAGATACCAAACTACATATTTATGGCTCCCCCGGACAAAAACGCTTTGATTTTGTAACGTCCACATTATGCCAAAACACCTCCGGTATGGTGATTATGATTGATAATGGCCATGATAATCCTTTAGAAGAGTTGGATTATTTCCTTGATTTCCACAAAGCATATTTAGAGCAAAAACCGGCGATAATTGCAGTTACCCATGTCGATGACATTAATGCCCGCACCAATTTAATAGATTACCATCACTTTGCGAGAAAAAAGGGTTTTGCATGCCCGGTAATGCCTCTCGATGCCCGCGAAAAAGATCAGGTTATAAACGTTATCATGAAACTACTGGTAAGGATTCTGCTTAAAAAACCAGCTTGAGTAAACTCACCTTTTTATCCATGTGTGTGGAATGTGCCTTTGGACGCGTTATCGAACAAAGCATTACATTCAGCCTCTAAAATACCACCGACAATAGCCGTGTTACGAAAGGGGGTTTGAGCGATCACTTCTGCTGCGCGAATATTTATTTGCCACCAGTCGTGTTGTTGCAAATAAGGGATAGACGTTCCATAGTAAACGCAAGCAATGCCTGCCCATTCAATAGCGCTTTCACACATAGGACAGGGCTCTGCGGTCGTATACAGATCAAATTCTCCCCAATCCGCTGGATGGTGTAATTCGGTGCAACGGTTAATCGCCACCATTTCACCATGAAAAGTCGGGTTATGCTTGGATTGATTAAAACCCTCGGCCATAATCTCACCCGTTGCCCGCTTTACAATAACAGTCCCAAACGGAAATTCCGGTACGTTTAAAGCCTGCGCTATCGCTCTGCGCATAAAGTCTTCATTATTCATGCGAATAACCTCCCTAACTGTTAATAAAAATGTGGCAGTACATTTTGTAACTTTCTCTTTGCAAAACCACTCTGAAACTAAAAGCAGTAAAAATTATATGCCCTCACATAAACGAAGGCGATGCAAATAAATCAGCCTGACAATCTGTAGGTTGAAAACGCACCTAAAGTTGATGTTTTTAATAAAATGGTATTAAATAATAAGCGTTTAGTTAATATTATACTCATGATTTTACGAGGATTTTTGATAAAGTATGAATACTGTTTAAAAATGCTAAACTACTCCCTTAATTTAATAACAGTGAAGGATATAAAAATATGAGCATTTTGAAAGAATTTAAAGCGTTTGCCGTCCAAGGTAATGCCGTTGATATGGCGGTAGGTATCGTTATCGGTGCCTCCTTTGGCAAAATTATTGCGTCTTTGGTTGCTGATTTGGTCATGCCACCGATTGGTGTACTCGTTGGTGGTGTCGACTTTACCAAGCTTGGTGTCACTCTAGTAGAGGCAGTGGGTGACAAACCTGCCGTAATGCTTAATTATGGCAACTTTATTCAAACAATTGTTGATTTTACTATCATTGCTTTTGCTATTTTTATGGTAATAAAACTCATTAACAAGCTTAAGAAAGCAGAGGCAGAAGCGCCAGCTGCCCCCCCAGCACCCACTAAAGAAGAAATATTACTGACTGAAATCAGAGATTTACTTAAGGCAAAAAATTAGTTTTTAAGCGACCGAAATGCCCGGTAGAGACGCGCAAGACGCGTCTCTACACAAAAAAACAGTTAATCTTTCAAAAACTGCAAACCCTCGTCGCCAATATCCACCTTTATCGTGTCACCCGCAGCATACACGCCTGCGAGTATCTCTTGCGCCAGCGGATTTTCCAACTGTTGCTGAATCGCCCGTTTCATCGGTCTTGCCCCATAAACTGGGTCAAACCCTGCCTCGCCCAATAAATCCAGGGCTTCGTCAGAGATTTCAAAGCCAATTTCCCTATCCAGCAACCGTTTACGCAACAGCCCAATTTGAATCCTAGAAATAGCTCTGATGTGTTCACGCCCCAAGGGATGAAAAACCACTGCTTCATCGATACGGTTAATAAACTCGGGACGAAATTGCTGACTTACTTTCTCCATCACAGCAGCTTTCATAACCGGGTAAAGCGCCTCGCCTGCCAGCTCCTGAATAATGTCCGAACCCAGATTGGAAGTCATCACGATGACGGTATTTCTAAAGTCAACCGTTCTGCCTTGTCCATCAGTCAAGCGCCCATCATCCAGCACTTGCAGTAAAACATTAAACACATCAGGATGCGCTTTTTCAATTTCATCCATCAAAATAACCGAATACGGCTTACGTCTGACCAGTTCGGTTAAATAACCGCCTTCTTCATAGCCTACATAACCGGGAGGCGCGCCTATCAAACGAGCGACCGAATGTTTTTCCATAAACTCGGACATATCAATACGCACCATCGCATCGACGGTATCAAACATAAATTCTGCCAGGGCCTTGCACAGCTCGGTTTTACCTACACCGGTAGGGCCCAGGAATAAAAACGAACCATTGGGGCGGTTGGGATCGGATAATCCGGCTCTGGAACGGCGTATAGCATTGCTGACTGCCTTAAGCGCTTCATCCTGCCCGACTACACGCTTGCTGAGTGCTTCTTCCATGCGTAATAATTTATCACGCTCGCCTTCCATCATTTTCGAGACCGGTATCCCCGTCCATTTTGAGACGACTTCGGCAATTTCTTCTTCGGTAACCTTGTTACGCAACAAAGTCATTTTTTTGGTTTCAGTTGACGCCGCCATAGCCAGTTGTTTTTCCAGGGCGGGAATAATGCCGTACTGCAACTCTGACATACGCGCCAAATCATTGGTGCGACTGGCCGCTTCCAAATCCGTTCTGGCATGTTCCAGCTTCTCCTTGATCGATGCTGAACCTTGTAATGAGGCTTTTTCTGCTTTCCAGATTTCTTCCAGATCAGAATATTCTTTTTCCAGATCTCTAATTTCTTCTTCCAGTATTTCCAGGCGTTTTTTGGAAGCGGCATCCTTTTCTTTCTTTAACGCGACTTGTTCCATTTTTAATTGAATCAAACGCCTGTACAGCTTATCCATTTCTTCGGGTTTTGAATCCATTTCCATGCGGATGCGGCTGCCCGCTTCATCGATCAAATCAATGGCTTTGTCCGGTAACTGCCGGTCAGCAATATA
>JAYTJI010000063.1:0-3025 GCA_043731245.1 Methylococcaceae bacterium
TGGAGTCAATTGACTACAACCCCAGCCATATAGGTAAAAATGAGGGAATAAACTCATCAAAAAGCGATCATTACCGTTTAAATTATAGAGACGGGGGGCGTTTTCAAAAATAGACCATCGGGAAATTTAAATTTTTTCTGGAACACAAAAGACCGCTTGTACAAGAACTCTATTTTCGGACAGCCTCCTAGGTATCCACATCCATGTGACTGGATACTGGCATCCATGCCAGTATGACGGCGCTGGCTGAAGTTCCTTGCTAATCAGGAAATAAATTCGATATGCACTTTGGCCAGTGCATCAATCAATTGTTCCTCATCCTTATTTTTACAGGGCGTATAAACCGTTAAAAACTTGTTTTCCAATGTTTGCATAAGCTTAGGAATCAGGTGCGCAGTGGCAAAATGAAACTCGGCTTTGCCCATGTTGATTGAACGATACTGTCCCGCCCACTCGTAGACATGCCCCAACCAACGGTAATGCCACACAGACAAGTCCGCAGCGGTAATGGTTTGCTCGTCAGTAATATCATCCAGCACGGCATCGGTTAACTGAATCAGCAAATCCAGTTCAATATCGCTCATCTCGTCTGGATCGATGATGCCAAGTTTGTTTAACAGTACAGTTCCATTAAAACTTGGCTGAAATTGCCCCTCAACGCTATGGCCGGTAGCGTAACGATCAGTCATGCCACCGCCTGCTCAACCAGTGCATCCGCCAAATGGATTTGCGTGGTTTGGGCTAGCTTAATACGGGCTTTTAGCGCATCACACAGTGCCATCAGTTCATCTACTTTGGCGACGATGCGGTGTTGTTCCGCTAGTGGTGGTATCGCAAATACCATGTCTTCAATCTGTTTAGTTGAAATATGTGGAACACCATTACTTCTACCCGGATCGACTTTTGAAATAAATAAATCAGACTCCAACCAAGTTGTAAGGTATTTTGGCGTAACGAAATCCCCGATACTATGAAACTTCGCTACTCGCTGTAACAATAAACAGGGCAAGTCGGCTTCTGCAATAACGGCGTACTTTAGACCTGTATTTATAATTGGACGATCAAGAGAAAGAACAACGTCACCTACATTGAGAGAGTAATCTTCAAACTCCAGCACTTTGCTTCTGTCTATATATACAACATCAGACCAGCGAGTTTCACCATGAAAAACATTGATATTGCGGAGAAGCTTTACCCCAATTTCCGTAAACCATTCGCTTTTAAATGCGTAACCGTTAAGAAAACGATAAATATCGCCTATCCTGCTCCATGTCCATCCTGTTGGTAATCGAAACATTTTTTCCTCTTCACTTAGAGTTTTTTGTTTCTTAATCTTCCCTTCTTTAACCAACCGCGCCTTTTCCTCAGCAATTTTCCCCAACAACACACTAGCCGGTTCATCATTAGCATCCTGAGCAACCAACTTACCCATAACCGCTAATTGCAATAGGGTTTGTTTGAGTTGGTCGATACTGTGTTCGGTGGTGAACAGAGTATCAAAGTGTTCTGCAATCCGCTGCCAAGCTTCTTCAAACTCCGTTCGTGCTGAGCCGTGAGTTCTGAGCTTGTCGAAGAATCGAACGGTCGAAGCACACCCTTCGACAAGCTCAGGGCGAACGGAATTTGTGAGTGTACCTAGCAGAATTTCTACCAGCGTTTGGTGGGCGGCGTGGCTGTCGGTTTGTTGTTGTTCCAGTTGGTCGCATAGCGCCATCAGTTCATCAACTTTGGCTACGATGCGGTGTTGTTCGGCTAGTGGTGGGATTGGAACAACTAAACGAATTACCGCGCTTGTATTTAATTCCACTTGATTTGTCGTACCCGAAACTAATGTATTCTCAGAGCCTGGTTCGATTCTGATTTGAATACCTGGAGCTGCCACATAACACCACACGAAATTGCTGTTTATTTTTATTGGCCGAATAACAGTTACATGAGAATCAGCAACAATTGATTTTGGTTTGACCTCCGTTAAAACAATGATTCGTCCAACTGTACCTGTCCCTGTTGAATTCCATAAAAGATCATTTTGTTCAAGAAATCGCTCTGGTTGATAACTTATAAGAGAATCATCATCTACATACTTGGCTTGCAATAAATCGAAGCCATTCCATTGAACACATTTTTGCGAAATAACACGTACTTCACCCTGATCTGAGTATTTTGGTCCTTTACCTCGTTGTATATACGATGAGACATCTTGCAACCTAACCCATTCCCAACCGTTTGGAAGCCCAAAAGATTTTTCATCATCACTAATTTTAGGCAATATCGTTTGCTTTTTAATTTTTCCTTCTTTAACCAACTGATCTTTTTCCGCAGCAATTTTTTCCAACAAAACACTAGCCGGTTCATCATTAGCATCTTGCGGCACCAATTTACCCCCCACCGCCAATTCCAAAATCAACTCACGCAGTTTTTTAATGCCATAAGCCACTTGTTTACCGTTAGTGCCTCGGCCTGCCGTGCTTTTGGACATCAGCACCGAAGTCCAAATGGCCATATTATTAGTTATCTGATCCATAGGTTGTTAATTGTCGTCTTGGTGTGTATGTGCTTCGACAGGCTCAGCACAAACGGTGCTATTCTGAACACCCCCAGTAGCGTCGGGACTCCGTTCACCCTGAGCTTGTCGAAGGGTTTGTTTCGATTTGGCTAACCGAGAAACCTCATTCCAATCACCCCGCATCATGGCCTCTTTCTTTTTTCGACTCCAACCTTTAATTTGCTGCTCAGAAGCTAAAGCCTCCACCCGTGTTGGAAACATTTGCGTAAAAACTAACTCAACAGGCAAACGTGTCGCTGTATAGCAAAATGGAAAATAGCGCTGCTGATGCTGTGCTAATCTTTGTTCTAAATTATCTGTATGGCCGGTGTAATAACTGCCTGAAGTTTCCCAGTTTTTGTGCGCGTGACGTATAGAGGGAAACCACACAAGTGGGGTTTGCTGTAAATTACGCAAACCCTGCATTAAATCTCTATCCGGTGTAGCCAGCGTGATTGGCTTTGTTTAAAAACTGGGAAA
>JAYTJI010000064.1:0-1313 GCA_043731245.1 Methylococcaceae bacterium
AATAAAACAGTTCGACAAAACGCTCATTTTATCGAGCTCTTGTAATATGGGAAGTAAACGGCAAAATTACCTGTTTGAAGTTTTGATAGATTTGCTTGATTAGCTAGCCTAGACTAGGCGCTCTTAAGGAGAATGTAATGCAAATTGTAAATATGTTACAAGCCAAGTCCTGTCTGTCCCGCTTAGTCGAGGCCATTGAGCAAGGACAAGAGCGTGAAATCGTGATTGCCAGGAATGGCCGCCCAGCTGCTAAACTTGTTCCGATGGATACTGCCCCATCCGGGAAACGGATTGGTGTAGCAAAAGATTTGTTTGTGGTGCCGGACAACATTGATGCACATAACGACGAAGTGGCTCAGTTGTTCATGGGCGAAGTGCAGTCTTGAATCTACTGCTGGATACGCACGTTGCACTATGGGCTATCACGGATAACCCAAAACTGCCACAAAAAGCGCGTGATTTGATTGCGTCGCCCAAAACGACCGTTTGGGTCAGCGCGGCGAATATCTGGGAAATTGCGATTAAGCATTCGTTAGGGCGAGGCGACATGCCGGTTTCTAGCCGGGACGCAATGCGCTATTTTCAGGAATCTGGTTATCGTTTCCTCGCCGTTGAGGCGGAACATGCGATAGGTCGAAGAACTGCCTTTACATCACCAAGACCCGTTCGACCGCATACTTGTGGCTCAGGCACTCGTAGAGCCGATGCGTTTAATGACCCACGATCCCTTGGTAGCGCTCTATAACGATACCATTATCAAAATTTAAACTTGAGTTGATTTTAGTATGCAATGTTATTATTCACCCGCAATTGTCCGGCTGTTTGTGCAAAAAGGAACACCGGTAATAAACGAACTTCTGGTGTGCCGAGCAGAAATTTTGACCCATTCCGGCTTTTATTGAAAATTGATTTTAATCTGATGCCGCCGTCTGGCTGATACGGGCAGGCTAACTAAAACGGTGGGTAAAAAACTTTGCCCACTGGGGTCATTAAATGATATCTAACTGGCTGTTTCATTTGCTTATTTAGAAACTGTAAAAATTCTTTACACTGAAAACCCATGAGGTGAATTCACCACTAAGCAATCCATCTTATGGAAACCTACAGGCGGTTTTTTATATCTGTGTTAAACTGAATATCATATTAAATTTGATAAGGTGTGTTATGGCGACGATTACATTTGATACATTGAAATTTGTTGAAAAGCTCAAAGCCGCCGGTGTGCCTGAATCACAGGCTAAAGCAGAAGCTGAGGCGTTGCAAGAGGCTCTCGGAACGGCGGATGTAGCAACCAAGCGTGATATCGAACGTGT
>JAYTJI010000065.1:0-2164 GCA_043731245.1 Methylococcaceae bacterium
GCAGATTATTGGTGAATACTTTGCAGACTTAATCGTAAATGGCTGTGTAATCATTGAATTGAAAGCCGCAGAAACATTAGTGAAAGAACACGAGTTGCAGTTAATCAATTATCTAAAAGCAACAGTAGAGAGGTTGGATTACTTTTGAATTTTGGTAAAAAACCGCAGTTCAAGAGAAAACTATTTACGAATGATAAAAAGAAAATTAAATCCGTTTAAACCCGTCCAATCAGTGTCATCCGTGTTCTATTATGCTGAATAGAAAGAAGATTTCTGAGGTAGAACTATCCCCGCAGTTGCTTTTGCGATGCCATATTCCCAGAATAATTCAGATTTTAAAATACTCACTCTCAGCAAAAATATCCCGGTTATCCTCAACTCTGTCCAGATAAACTTTCCCTTCCAGGTGATCAAATTCATGCTGAAAAACCCGTGCAACAAACCCTTCCAGCTTGGTTTCCACGAACCCACCCTGTTGATTGGTATAGTTGATCAGAATTTCTTGATACCTCGGTACTAAAGCACGGATGCCCGGAATACTCAAACAGCCTTCCCAGTCTTTGTCTTTACTATCCGACAAAGCATGAAATACAGGGTTGATCATCACGGTTGGCGCCATCAAAGGCGCTGATGGATAACGTGGAGTAGGTCGTGAGGCAATGATGATGATTTGCTTTGAGACACTAATCTGCGGTGCGGCAATGCCAACACCCTGAGTGGTTGCCAAGGTGTCTTGCATCGCCTCGATTATTTGCTGTATTTCAGTATCATGCACATTATCAACAGCTTCCGCTTTTAGTCTAAGTACCTTCGCCCCCAGCTGGACAATCTCGCTGATATTAGCCATTATGAAGCCTGCAATTCATTCAAAATCACCGACTGGGCTTGTACCGGCTCATCATTAGTCGTGTTTAATAACTGGAGATAACACCCATCAGGCTGCAACAACCAGGCTTGGGTGTTATCTTTCAAATACAAATCGAGGTCATGCAATATTCGGTTATGGAGACGTTTACTTTCAATGGGGAAACAGATTTCTACGCGCCGGAACATATTGCGGTTCATTAAGTCCGCGCTGGACGCATACACTTCCTGATTGCCATCATTGGCAAATGCGTAGACTCGCGCGTGTTCCAGAAAGCGACCTATTATAGCGCGAACTTCTATATTTTCAGAGACGCCGGGAATGCCCGGCCTGAGACAACAAACGCCTCTGACCATTAATTTAACTTCAACACCTGCCTGTGATGCACGGTATAGTGCTTGTATGGATTGTTCTTCAACGATGGCATTAACTTGAATGATGATTTTTGCCGGCTTACCATTTTTGGCGTGGGTTATTTCCCGTTCAATTTTTTCCAGTATGCCTTTATGCAAGGTAAAGGGTGATTGCAATAATTTGTTTAATTTCGTTACCTTGCCCAGGCTGGTGAGTTGCGCAAACACCCGCCTCACATCTTCACCCAATTCTTTATCGCAGGAAAACAAGCCATAGTCAGTATAGAGTTGCGCGGTTTTAGGGTGATAGTTGCCGGTACCCAAATGCACATAATTGCGCAATTCTTTACCTTCCCTGCGCAATACCAGACACATTTTAGCGTGAGTTTTATAACCCACAACGCCATACACAACATGGACGGCGGCTTCCTGTAATTTAGAGGCTAAATCAATATTGGCTTTTTCATCAAATCGCGCTCTTAATTCGATAACAACGGTGACGACCTTGCCTGCCCGCGCGGCCTTAATCAAGGCGGCAACGATGGGTGAATCAGCGCCGGTACGATAGAGCGTTTGTTTAATTGCCAATACTTCAGGAGCAGCTGCTGCCTGGCGTAAAAATTCAACAACGGGCGAGAAAGATTCAAAAGGGTGATGCAGCAAAATATCATGACGTTTAATTGCCGCAAAAATGTCTTTATTTCGCCCCAGCTGAGGAGATGTACTGGGTTTAAAAGGAAGAAATTTAAGCTCAGGTCGATCAACAAGGTTATTAATTTCCTGTATTCTGTTGAGATTGACCGGCCCATCTACTAAAAACAGCCAATCCCGGCTCAATTCAAAGCGCTCCAGCAAAAAACTCACCGTATCATCGGGACAATGCCGATCAATTTCCAGGCGCACTTCATCACCATAATTACGCATGGCGAGTTCGCCTTGAACGGCC
>JAYTJI010000066.1:0-2970 GCA_043731245.1 Methylococcaceae bacterium
ATGAAAAACTGGCCAGATCCGGGTGGCGAGTATGGGTCGTAATACATCGACTTGAGTATCAGGTTACCTTCCGATCCAAGCATAGAGCCAGTGAGTAAAGTACGAAAATCTTTGCCGCCTATTAACTGGTGGGTAATGGTCAGGTATAACCTCGATAACTGTTTTTCCCTGACCATTGTATCCAGCATTTGTGGCCCGGCAATCAGATAAATACTTTGGTAACCTAGCCCACGCAGCTCATGAATCAAAGCTGCGCCATGAACCATTCGATCTTCACCTGTAATAAGAATGGGGTAACCCAAATCTTGCCAATAGCGGATTCGATCCGGATTGGCATTTTTTCCGGTGGCGATATAAACTTTTTGCGCATGTTCGTGGAGACTTTTGTGCATAGCAAAATTCAGGCTGGCACTGGCAATAATCACTGTAGGTTGATGTTTTAAACTGTTGTTCCGACGCCATTCAACAAAATCTTTATTCCTGACTTGTAATATATTGCCCAAGCGTCCTTCACTGAGCGCCCGCATATAACCCCCATGAGTAATAAGACAGTCTGCCTGCGCATGCAATTCCATAAATAGCCGGAAGTCAGAGGCTGTTGTTAAATGCTTCGGAATGTATGTTGTGCTTTGAGAAACATCTTCCAATGCAATGCGTCCGTCCAGACTGGATAAAAAGTTGGCATAGACAAAGGGGGATTCTGTGGTGCCCAGTTTATGTATTTGATGGGCAAGATACAGACCTGTAATGGCAGTTTTTTCGCCGGGTTGAGGATAAAGGCGTAACAGAGTTTTTTGCATAGATGCGGTTTCCAATTAACCTATCATTAAATCTACCACAAATCTACCACGAAGCCTGTCCTGACACGGCGGAACCGTTCTAAACTTCTTGACTTCGGCATCATACTATAACTTTCCTGGAATTCTCTGTCATTCGTAGGTAGTCGAATACCCGTCGTACGTTACGTGCTAGCTTTTTGATGGTTGATGCAACACTGTCTTTACTAATGGCTTTAATCAGCCCAGCGGCAAATCTGCGTAGACAGGTTATGTTTTCAGGCCCATGGCCTTTGCGTATCGTGCAACGATCTTCGTTCCAATTCCAATCGAGTAGGTAATGATGACTCTCAACACCCCAATGGTCTCGATTGAACTTGAGTACTTGTTCGGCGTTGGCGCTCGCGGGAGAGTGGCTGGTCAGGCCATAAGCAATATCGTTGGTTTCTTTTCCGCTTTTTTTGTTGATGGTGTGACGGCATATGGCAAATATTTGACCGACAAAAGGAAACTCAAGGTAGTCGTTCAGTTGAGTAGATGTCCAAATCGAGCGTGACTCAAGACGACCATGCGCCAAGGTGTAAGGTTCGCTATAGTCAGGCGCCTGGCGATTTTCAAAGGCCAGGCGAATATCTTGCGCTAGCGTGGGTTGGTTGTCTTTGGCGGTGAATACATAATGGGCTAGGCGATCCTCGACAAGATAGTGTGCCTGCTTACGCTGTGTTAAAAGCGCATCGCCAGTGATCGTTTTACCGGCAATATCCAGCGACTCCATAACCGGGATGAACATCCCGATCTCGTTGGTCTGTTTGAGTTCATCACTCCCTTCTACGGGCAAAGCACCGACCTTTTTTTTAGTGTGGCAGCGACCTGTCTGATGCCCTACGACACCCAGGATATGCGTTTGACGGCCCGCTTCATCAATGGCGTTACGCATGGTTTTACCATCAATTGCCAAGCCTTCGTCTGCTTCGGCGAATTGTTCGTTCCAGCCTTGCAGCGCCAGATCGAGTTGTTCGGGATTGACACGTATCAAGGTTTCTCTGAAAGTGGAACGGCTGGGCACATCATAATGGCCATTGCGTTTGCGGCAGCCAAAACGTGCCCGTGCTTTTTGACCCAGGTCTTCCGCCCAGCCACTGATCGCTTTGTAGCCCTCCATGCCACACAGCACCGCACCGGCTGAAATAGCCAGAACACAAGGTAAAGAATGGCGTTGCCCCTGCTTACGACGTGGATCGGGAATGTCAAAAAAGAACTCTGGTAAAGTGCGCATATGATCAGCGGTTAACATGATTTTGGGTGCTCCATAGCTATAGCAAGGGTCAAGGATAGCTTGTGATAAAAAAACTTGAGAACGTTTCTCCAAGGGTCGAACAAATAGCTGCTTGGGCTGTTGAGGAGTAGCGCTATAGCCTTGGCGAGTACGACGAAAGCCACGGGTATCGCCTACATGCGCCCAGTTAGCGGCACGATAGATCGTGCCATGAAACAACTGCGGATCCACGAAAGTTTCTAACAATAATAAGGGATAGCCGAAACGTTGCTGCCAATCCTGAGAAATGCGCCGTTCACACAAGGACAGAACGCGGGATGCAAGGTTAGGGTAATGGTGCTCGGGAAGAATCAGAAAGCGACTGTTGTTAGCAATCAGATGCAGGCGATCATAGTGAACCCGATAGCTCCAACCGATCCACTGATCGCGCGCAGCACACTTCCACGCTGCGGCGGAAAAACTGAGTAATGCCAGCCATTCATTATGATAGCTGGCGACATACCACAAGGTATGTCCAATCCTTGGTAAAGCGCCCAGATAGTGGTGTGTCTTCATTAAAGACTGAAAACGCTCCTGCTCATTTGGCTGAACTGGCTGTATGATGATCTCTTGAAGGTTCAAGGCGTGTATCCCAAACATAGAATGTCAGGATGATTTATATCTTAAATAAGTGGGTTTGTCCAGGATTAGTTATATTTAATTGATTTGTAATATGAATTTATAGAGAACTGTTCCGCCGTGCGATAAATGCTTTCCAGGTTCAACGCGCCTGTACATCCATCCAGATTTTGCGGCCATTCACAATCATGGTTTTGATGGTCGATTGCGGAGCGGGTATACCCAGATCGGGAAAGCGGAAATGGCGATAAATGTATTCACCGATCATCAGCACGCCGATCATCAGATATATAAACACGC
>JAYTJI010000067.1:0-2511 GCA_043731245.1 Methylococcaceae bacterium
GAATGCGTTGCCGCTGCACTTGACGACCAAACGATCATGACAGGTCTTATGGAAATAAGCTTGATTGCTGGTAACACCACCCTTTTTGAAGCACTCAAATTACGAATTACGCCCGATAAAATCTGGCCATCGGATCAATTTTTTGCCGCTAAAATGGAAGAGCAACGCTTACGCTACGCCAAATTTCACGATACTGCTTATAACCTTGAACCCAATATCAAGGAAGGCCCCGGCGGCTTGCGGGACATGCAAATCATTGCCTGGGTTTTTAAACGCCATTACAACTCAGCCACACTCAAGGAGCTGATTAAATACGGTTTTTTGCCAGAATCCGAATATGCAGAACTGATTGCCGCTCGCGACGTGCTCTGGCGCATCCGTTATGCGTTGCACCTTTTAACCAACCGCGCAGAAGACAGGCTCATTTTTGATTATCAACGTGAACTTGCCCAACAATTTGGCTTCAGCGCAGAGCATCAGCACTATAATCAAGATGTCGAACAGTTTATGCAGTTTTATTTTAAAACGGTACAAGGACTTGAAAGACTCAATGAAATGCTGCTGCAATTATTCAATGAACGTTTTGTAACCGGGGAACTAGCTTGCAAAGTTACTCCCATTAACGATAAATTTATTGCCATCAATGGCTATCTTGAAGCCGTAAACGAATCACTCTTTGAAAACCATCCCTTGGCTTTATTAGAAGTTTTTTTAATCCTGCAACTCAATGCTTCACTTAAAGGCGTCAGAGCCACCACTATCCGCCTGATACGGAAAAATCTGCATTTGATCGACACTTCTTTTCGAGAAAACAAAACTGCCAACCGGCTTTTCATGGAAATTTTTCGCAGGCCGCGAGGCTTAACTCATGAATTAAGACGTATGAATCGTTATGGCGTTTTAGCGGCCTATTTACCCAGCTTTGCCAACATTGTCGCACGCATGCAGTATGACTTATTTCATATCTATACTGTGGATGAACACACGCTTTTTGTTATGCGCAATTTACGCCGATTTTCACTGGACGAACACAACGATGAACTACCCGTTTGCAATACTATTTTCCTACTGATTACCAAGCCAGAGATACTGTATATTGCCGCTCTATTTCACGATATTGCCAAAGGCAAAAATGGCGATCATTCTGCCGTTGGTGAAGAAATTGCGCGACAATTTTGCATTCAACATGATCTTTCGGCACACGATACCAGGCTGATCACCTGGCTGGTTCGGAATCATTTGGTTATGTCAATGACGGCACAACGAAAAGACATCAGTGACCCCGATGTCATTCATGAATTTGCCCAAAAAGTCGGCAGCGTCGAATATCTTAATCACTTATATTTATTAACCGTAGCCGATATACGCGCAACTAATCCAGAGTTATGGAACGCCTGGAAAGACTCCTTACTAAAAGAGCTTTATTCAGCCACGCACAACGCACTGCGCCGAGGACTCCAAAATCCCGCCGCCCTTGCTGACCGCTTGCGTGAAAACAAACAGGAAGCTAAAGATGAACTCTTCAAATTCGGACTGTCGGAAGTCGACATTAATAGCGCATGGCAACACACTAATGATGATTATTTTTTGCGTTATTCAGCGGAAGAAATAGCTTGGCATACGATGGCCATTGCGTCATCCAGAGAGGTTGACCTGCCTTTGGTATTGCTACGACCAAAAAACCACCGGGGCAGTGCGGAAGTCTTTGTTTACACTCAAGACGAAGGAGCCATTTTTTCAATATGCACAGCCACCCTCGACCAACTTGGACTGACCATTCTCGATGCCAAAATCATGACTACCCTAGACAATTATGTACTTAACAGTTTTCAGGTGCTTGAACAGTCGGGAGAACCCATCAGTGAGTTATTTAGAGCATCTCATGTCTGCACCGTACTCCGCAATAACCTGCTTCATGGAGAAGTAAAAGGCCATGTAAATATCCATCGTCAATCAAAATCAAGACAAGCCCTGCATTTCCCGATCCCTACCAGTATCAAATTTCTCCCAGACCCACTAAATCGACATACCATCATAGAACTTATTACAACAGACCACGCCGGGTTATTATCAAAAATAGGACGTGCCTTCATCCGGCAAAATGTCAATCTGCAAAGCGCAAAGATAACTACGATAGGCTGTCGTGCTGAAGATATGTTTTACATCACCGATCAACAACTACAGCCGATCAATGACCAGGAAAAACAAAATCTAATTAGCGAGGAAATACTTAAAATGCTGGACGCTGATGAATAAAAAACACCCGCAATCTGGTATCTTTGTATCTTTGTATCTTGTTAGCTGTTTTATAGCGCCTTATCTTCAATCGGATTGGAAAAATGTGACGCACTATCTGCTAACATTTTCCTTTTCGATAATTGCGCTTGCACTTATTCGTTGAGCCGTTAAGAATCGGCGAGTTCTCCGTGTTTACTCAACCCTATTTTTTGTGCTATATAATGCTTCAACCCTGATTCTCGCCCACGGGGTTTTCCTTAAAAACTTCAGGCT
>JAYTJI010000068.1:0-21435 GCA_043731245.1 Methylococcaceae bacterium
CCATCATTTCTTCTGAATTTTTGTAAATCTTCGATTCATTATTTTGCCTGTAAGGCTCTATTTATATGGTCTTCAGCGTTTCCGTTCAGGCACTAATTAGGAAACCGATTGATGGGGATATTTTTCAGTATTCGGATGCGCTAAATCATCTAATACATTACCCATTTCAATCGCTAACAACACATCTTCAAAGCCAACGCCTCTTTCTGCTTTCAGCAGTGCGTTTTTCTCTTGCAAAAACCGTATTTGTTTATTTCTAAATGCCATGTCATATAGATTACTTTTAGGGAGCGATGACGGTCAATTTGCTTAGCTCGGTACACAATGCTACGCGACTCCGTCAGATGTGTCAGGCATTGCAGTTTAACACAGGCTTAAAAAAATCACCCTCAAGCCGGGTAGGTAGTCGCCGCGCTGGCCAGGTTGCGGTAATGCAACGAGGCACATCAATAGCGAGCGATGCACTTCATGTTGTTCAGCACATCCTGCGGCCTTTTGGCTGCTTGGCTTAAACTTCGAATTTTATTTTACCGTTGGCATATTGGTGAATCAGTGAGCTAATCAGAGTTTGGTAAGGCAGCCCCTGGCTAAGAGACTTGGCTTTGATACGCTCAATATCGCTTTCTAACAGCCTAATACTGATGGCTTTCTTCTTGCTCATTTGAGCGCATGCCATTTGCTTGTAACGGTTTTTTTCATTTTTTACATTATCAATACTTGTAGCGTGGTTGCTTTCAACGTACTCAATAATGGCTTTTTCTTCTGCTGAAAGTTTAGCTGTCATGCTTGGCTCCTTCTAAGTATTTCTTTTGGTATTTACGGCTGGGAATGATGTTTTTTAGAAAAACAGTTTCTTCATCTTCTACAAATGGCACGTAATACACATAGCCTCGTATTTGAACGATAAAAAGCTTTTGGTTGGGATATTTCACAGGATTATGATGCGGCAAAATATCGAGAAGTCTTTCTTCACTGATGGCAATAAATACATCCTCAAAACAAACCGCTCGATTGGTTTGAAGCTGCTTGTTTTTACGCTCATCCCATTCAAAGTGCATTTTTAGCCCGCTGTTTTGTATATGCAGAGTATATCATAAATAGCCGTGGTTTGGCACCCAAAGCAGGTGCTTTAGGCGATGCTTTTCTACTCACCTTATTATCTATGTGAATTATGAAAATGATGAAAGTTGTTGGCATAAATGGTAATATTGGTCATGCAGTTACTAAAATAACATTAAGGTTAAAATATGTCATTATTGATAGCTCAGGTCTCAGCAGGAGGCCGTATTGTTATTCCTGCGGAAATTCGTCGAAAAATGGATATTCATTGTGGAGATCAGGTGATATTGTCCTACCATGATGGTGAATTACATATTGCAACCAGAAAGCAACGCCTGCAACAGGCCAAAGATATTGTAAGGATGTGTGCGGGTACTGTTTCTTTAGCTGAAGAGTTGGTTGAAGAGCGCAGGGCAGAGGCTGATGACTGATAAGATTGTTTTGGATGCTTCTGCGGTGCTTGCCTATCTCCAAGATGAAAGTGGCAGCGAAAAAGTGGGTGTAATTTTGTCAGAGGGTAGAGGGGTAATGTCCGCTGTCAATTATGCTGAGGTTGTGGGTAAGCTGCTTGAAGCCGGACTGCCTGAGCCTTCAGTAAAAGTAGTGATGGAAAATATGGAATTACAAGTTGAACCGTTGGATGATAAACAAGCCTGGAAAGCGGGGATGTTGCGAATGAGTACGAGGGAATTTGGTTTGTCATTGGGGGATCGTGCTTGTTTGGCTTTAGCTTATATCAAGAGGCTTGCCGTTGTTACGGCTGATAAACAATGGGACAAATTAACCATAGACATAAAAATTATTCAGCTCCGTTAGTTTGGGTAAATCGGCTATCCACTTAAGGGTATCTCTAATAATTGTACTTCGACAGGCTCAGTGTGAACGGCTCAACCTTAAGTGTGGGTGTCCAAAAAAGCTTGTCCAGCCAACGCGGCTCATCTATTATTGAAGAAGTTTCGGGATAGCCCAACGCATCAGGACATTTTATGGAAGACAAAAAAAACATTGTAATTAAGGTTAAATATCCTGCCGCCGGTAAAAGGGCAGAGCATGACGTTGCTGTACCGAAATCGGTGACACAATGGGATATAAAGCGGATATTATCGGCTTTGGCCGGATTGGTATTGGTTATCGCAGGGTTGTTGTATTTTATGCGGGATACTGAGCATGCTGATCTACAGCCCCAGGTCGCGTTGCCTGAAAAAGCTGTTAGTACATTGGGTAAGCAGAAAATAGAGGCTAATAAAAATATTGTCAGGGCGCAGCTGGCTTTAAATATTAATAATAATGAGCCGGCAGGTGAAATAAGTTTGCCGTTAAAACTCAGTAAAAAAGCACCGGCCTCGGTTTATTATTTTGTTGAATTGGCTGCAATGAAAGGCCGCACGGTTTATCACGAGTGGTTGCTGGACGGTGAGCTGATCACCCGAAAAAAAGTGAATATATCGGATGATAACTGGCGCACATCAAGCCGCCAGCTATTTGCTTATAACTCCAGGACTCATTGGACGGCAAGGCTGGTTGACGAAACTGGCCATGTTTTAAATGAAATACCTGTTAATGTTATTTACGAATAAGTGTGGCGTTAATGAAGGGGCGACGTAAAGCTCGAAAGCATTCTTGATTAGCAAGGAACCTCAGCCAGCACCGTCATAGCGGCATGGATGCCGGTATCCAGCGCCATGGATGGTAACTTGCTATTACCAGCAGCGTTACACGGCGCGGTGCCAGACATAGCTTCACATCCCTGTGACTGGATTCCGGCATCCATGCCGGAATGACGAGCTTTTGTCACCAGCTGAAACATCTTGCTAATCAGGAAAGCATTTGAATGTTGCATTTTTAATGCCCGTCAATCAATAAAGCGTTTGCTTAAATCGCCATAAGCGTCAATTCTACGGTCACGCAAATAGGGCCATATTTGCCTGACCCGCTCAATACGTGAGCTATCAATCGTACCCGTTAACAGGGTTGTCTCTGAAGCGTTGGCTTGGGTTATTATTTCGCCTTGAGGGCCTGCTATAAAGCTATTGCCCCAGAAGGTGATGCCTGTTGCTGAGTCAGGCGCTTGTTCAAAGCCGATGCGATTACAGGAAATAACCGGTATGCCGTTAGCGACTGCGTGAGAGCGCTGAATAGTGATCCAGGCGTCGAGCTGGCGTTGCTGCTCTTCGGGTGTGTCTTGTGGATCCCAGCCGATGGCGGTCGGGTATATTAAAACTTCTGCGCCTGCTAACGTCATTAATCTTGCCGCTTCCGGAAACCATTGATCCCAACAGACTAATACGCCTAATTTACCGATTGAAGTTTCTATCGGTTTAAAGCCCAGGTCGCCCGGTGTGAAGTAATATTTTTCATAAAAACCGGGGTCATCGGGTATGTGCATTTTTCGGTATTTACCGGCAATGCTACCATCCTTGTCAAAAACTACGGCAGTATTGTGATAGAGTCCCGGCGCCCTGTTTTCAAAAATGGTTGAGACGATAACGATTTTTAGTTTTTTAGCGGCGGCTGACAGAATTTCAGTGCTTGGTCCTGGAATGGTCTGGGCGAGTTCAAAATGATGATAATCTTCATTTTGACAAAAATATGGCCCTAAATGAAGTTCCGGTAAAACCACCAGATCGGCATTGGCAGCGGCGGCTTCGTGTATTTTTGCAATGGAAAAATCAAGGTTTGTTTGCCTGTCTTTATTGCAAGGCTGTTGCACAGCACTAACGATTAATGTGGATTTCATAATTCAGTAGTATGATAGGTTTCAATGTGGTAATTATAAACTATAATAGTTTGAAGAACAGGCAGACAGTTAATTTCAGTGTATTGCTTATTTGCAGGTTAATCGTCTGAATTGATTTTGGCTGGCGGTTTACTGGCTTGTGAATGTGCATGACACATTCGGGCTTACATCCCTCACCCAACCCTTTCTCGAAGGGCGAGAGATTAAGATGTGGCAGTTTTTGAATATGTTTTTTAGTGAGTCACTGTGAGCAAGCAAGCGCCACAGAATAAAATAAGTTAGCCCGTATGGGGCTACGGAATCCGGGAGAATGGTACGACAAGTATCCCGGATTGCACAGCGTTTAATTCAGGTAACATGTTGCGTTGTTAAGGACTGCGAGCAAAGGTCGTTTCAAATTATATCTACTTTACCAGGTGAACTATCATGAGTAATCAAGAGCCACAAAATCAAAGCAAAATACAAGAAGATGCGAGCGTGGAAAAAAGACGCCGGTTTATTAAAGGGGCAGGAATTGCTACGCCTGTCGTTTTGAGTTTGATGAACCGCTCGGCTTTTGGGGCAGCGCAACAATGTTTGTCGCAGCAGATATCCGGCAATATGTCGCATGTAGGGGCAGGCAGTTGCGTATCAGGGCAAAGTCCGCTTGCGTGGAGGGGCCCAAATGCAATTGGCACCAATATTACTGAGTTTGACCTAACTTCGACGGTGGGGCCTACTACCACTGAAGTTATAAGAAAACGGGTGAGGGCAACTTTTACTGGCAGTACTGGTGGTGCTGGTGGACAAAACGTTAACATTCTCGTTAGCAATGAAGTCACTGTAATGAATTATAATTGGCACGGAACTGGTTTTAAATACGGCGTTCTGACTACAACGAAGACTACCACTACAATAAACAGGGTTGGCAGTTCAGGGCCGGCATCGGCAGTAACTGGAGAGATTACAGTAGTCGGTTCGATCCAGAGTGCGGGTACGGGCACAGTGGCTGTAGGAAATAAATTTACAGCCGGCACAAAATGGGAATATACAGGCGCTAATCCTTCTAATAGCATAACCTCCCCCCTTTTGAATGCTCCTAACACTTTACCTGCCGCGAAGTGTTCTGATTTTACTGGAGGAACGACCTTTAATGCTGCATTTGGTTATGGATCTTCGCTACCCATGCGGGAAATTTTATGCACGAATGCCGCTTCAGCCGATGCCTATTGCGTTACTGCATTGTTAAACGCTAGTTTTGTTCCTGCCTTCAATTATGTTTTGAATGTGCATGATGTAAAAGCGTTGTGTAATGGAACCAGCCCGGTTCCACACGGCTCTGCCAGTCTATCTGCTTTTCTTACCTCAACCTGGTTAAACCAGCCGTGATGATATTGCTTTAATTGGGCACGATTGGATTTCGGTAGTTGTGACGCAACAGGGCCTTATTAAAAGCGTTAAAATCCGACTTTTTCAGTGGGGGGATGACTATGTTGTTTATGGTCAATTCTCTGGAGATACGCATCTTTTGGACGGTGTCAGCGGTGAGTTGATCTGTGCGTTGTCAAAGAAAGCAATGCCTATGGCAGAATTATTGAAAAAACTGAATGAGTTGTTTGAGGATGCGACTGAAGCAGAACTGGAGGATTATTTAACTGATTTTATTGCTAAATTTCAAAAATTAGGCTTGTTAGACATTGAGTAAAGCGAAGTTAATAAAAAAAGTATCTTCTTTGTCAAAAGGGCAGTTACAACAGGCTATTAAAAATGGACTGGGTTTTAGAATCGGACAGTTTACGGTTAGTTTAGTATCTCCTGTTGTGGGTGTTGCGGAGCATTTACAGGTTCTCTATGGGGCTTATGAGTTACTGGATGAAGATGACTTTGTTGATTTTCATGTGCAGCTAACAGCACCGTCTAAATTACGGCGTTATTTTAGACCGCAGGTTAATTTTTTCTTTGATGGTATGGCACCTTTTAAGCCTTTGCCTTACGAACAAGCGGCTGCGATGTTTGAATGGGGCTTAAACTGGTGCATTGCCAGCTACTCTAATCAATATTTGATTATTCATGCCGCTGTTGTTGAGCGTAACGGACAGGCATTTATTTTTCCGGGTACGCCCGGCAGTGGTAAAAGCACCCTGTGCGCAGCCCTGGTTTGTAGCGGTTGGCGGCTGCTTTCAGATGAAATGACCTTGTTGTCAACACGCGATGGGCAAATTTATCCGGTTCCGCGGCCAATCAGTTTAAAAAATCAGTCCATAGACGTTATTCAAAAATTTTCACCGCAGGCGATTTTTGGGCAGGTTGTCAATGACACAGCCAAAGGAACGGTAGGTCATCTTCGTCCACCTGAACTGAGCATTCAGTCCGGCACAATCCCTGCCCAACCTGCAAAACTGATCTTTCCTAAATATAAACCGGCTTCCGGTACAGAGTTGATTGCTGTCAGTAAAGGCACTGCGATGCTACGTGCAGCTGGAGATTGCTTTAATTATAATGTGTTAGGCGTGCAGGGTTTTGATACCCTGGGCAATTTAATTGATCAGTGTGATTGTTATGAATTTAATTACAGCTGCCTTGATGAGGCGATAGCATTGTTTACGGATTTGTCTAATTGATGCAGCTTCCGCTATTAAGTCAGGTTATTGTCAATCCCCGGCAGGTGCTGGAGTTGAATTTGCAGCAATGGGATTTGTTGATCAGGCAAGCCCGAAGAGCGAATGTTTTGGCAAAGTTAGCGGTTTTTTTTGAAGAGCATGCTTACTTTGATGTCATCCCGGAACAACCTAGATTGCATTTAAAATCAGCACAAATTTATGCGGAGCGGTTTAGTATTTCACTGGCGTTTGAAATAGCGTGTATTGAAAAAGCGCTAAAAGATATTCCAATACCCCTGGTTTTTTTAAAAGGCACGGCCTATTATGTTGCCGCCAATCAAGCAAGCAAAGGCCGCATATTTTCAGATGTTGATGTTTTAGTTCCTGAAGAAAAGCTGCTTGAAGTCGAGCGGGCTTTAAGCAGCGCCGGTTGGATGACCAGTACGCTTGATGCTTACGATCAAAAGTATTATCGGCAGTGGATGCATGAAATTCCCCCGTTAAGGCATTTAACGCGTCGCACATCCATTGATGTACATCACAATATCCTGCCCAAGACTACTCGATTTTGTCCCGATGCTCATAAATTATTGGCCAATATCGTCCAGGTTCCTGGAAAAAATAGCTGGGTTTTAGCTCCCGAAGACAGGGTGTTGCATAGCGCCACGCATTTATTTCATGAGGGCGAGTTTGAGCAGGGCTTTCGGGATTTGTTGGATCTGGACTCATTGCTTAAAGAGTTTTCAACGCAAGAAAATTTCTGGGTGTTGTTACTGCAACGCGCGGACGAGCTTAAACAAAATATCCCCTTATATTATGCCCTTCGCTATACCCATAAAATTTTACAAACGCCGGTACCTGAACAAGTCCTTAAATCTTCGCAGCAGCAGTCACCCAACAGGGTAAGCGCAACGTTAATGGATGCCCTTTTTTTGAGGGCGCTCATGCCCGATCACGAAAGTTGCAATGATCTCTGGACAGGGCTGGCGCGTTGGCTGCTATTTGTCAGGTCACATTGGTTAAAGATGCCTGTTTATTTGATGGTTCCGCATTTGCTGCGTAAAGCCTTTAGGCGGGTGCTGGGAAAAGAACAGCATTAGGCGTCAAGCACGCTATAATCACCGACATTACACTCCAACTATCATTAAGCCGTATGAAAATTCTTCATATTCTCGATCATTCTATCCCCCTGCACAGTGGTTATACCTTTCGCACCAAAGCTATTTTAGAGCAACAGCAAAAACTGGGTTGGGAGACTTTTCATGTCACCTCGTCCAAACATCACCTTGAAACGGCTCCTGTCGAAGCCGTAGACGGCCTTACTTTCTATCGATCAAAAAAACCCCAAGGTATGCTGGCAACATTGCCAATCCTAAATCAATGGGCTATTGTGCAGTCGCTGGCAAAACGGCTGGATGAACTTATCCCTGAAATAAAGCCGGACATACTGCATGCGCATTCTCCTGCATTAAATGGCTTAGCGGCACTGAAAGTTGCTAAAAAATACAAAATTCCTTTGGTTTACGAGTGCCGCGCATTTTGGGAGGATGCGGCTGTGGATCACGGCACAGCCACTGAAGGCGGACTGCGCTACTATCTGACAAAAATGCTGGAAACTTATGTTTTTAAGCAAGCCGATGCGATCACCACAATATGCGAGGGTTTGCGTTCGGATATAGTATCGCGTGGAATCCCGGCAGAAAAAGTCACGGTGATACCGAATGCGGTTGACATAGAGCAGTTCACTTACGGGGTCGAGCCGGATCAGGCCTTAAGAACGCAGCTGGGTTTACAGAACAAAATTGTCCTTGGTTTTATCGGTTCTTTTTATGCCTACGAAGGCTTGCCGTTGTTGTTGGAAGCATTGCCGACGATATTGGAAAAACAGCCGGAAACCCGACTATTACTGGTAGGCGGCGGCCCGCAAGAAGCGCTGATTAAACAGAAGACAAAAGAGTTAGGATTGGACGGGCAAGTTATGTTTACCGGTCGCATACCCCATGAGCGAGTGCAAGATTACTACAACCAGGTCGATATTTTTATTTACCCGCGCTTGTCTATGCGGCTAACAGATTTGGTGACACCCTTAAAACCTCTGGAAGCAATGGCGCAGGGACGACTGGTCGTCGCTTCTGATGTGGGAGGGCACAAGGAGTTGATTGAGCACCAGCGCAATGGTTATTTATTTAAAGCAAATGATGCCGGGGACTTGGCTGAAACTGTGCTCGCAGTATTAAACCAGACGCAACAATGGGAACAGATACGCTTAACGGGGCGCTTGTATGTAGAGCAGACAAGGAATTGGACTAACAGCGTCAGTTTTTATAAAAACGTTTATGCTCATATGATTACGCGATCTTAGGAAATAAAAAATGAAAGTAACGGTATTTGGTTCTGGTTATGTAGGGTTGGTAACGGGCGTTTGCTTGGCTGAGGTCGGCAATGATGTCCTGTGTATCGACGTCGATCAACAAAAAATTGATAATTTAAAAAAAGGCATTATTCCTATTTTTGAACCTGGGCTGGATGAGCTGGTAAAAGACAACCAACAGGCAGGGCGAATAAAATTTACCACAGACATAAAGGAAGCCGTTAGCCATGGTGTTTTTCAATTTATAGCAGTGGGTACGCCGCCTGATGAAGATGGTGCAGCGGATTTGCAATATGTGCTGGCGGTAGCCAAATCCATTGCTGAAAATATGAATGATTATCGTATTGTTATTGATAAATCGACTGTACCGGTTGGCACAGCCGATAAAGTGAAGGAGACTATCCTTCAAGTGCAGGCAGAGCGTGGCGTGGCTATTGATTTTGATGTGGTGTCAAATCCGGAGTTTTTAAAAGAAGGCGCGGCGATTGGTGATTTCATGAAGCCGGATCGCATTATTGTCGGCACGGATAATCCAAGAACGGCGGAATTGTTAAAAGCGCTTTATGCGCCGTTTAACCGCAGTCATGAGCGCATCATAACCATGGACGTGCGTTCGGCTGAATTGACCAAATATGCTGCTAATGCCATGTTGGCTACAAAAATCAGCTTTATGAATGAACTGGCCAATTTAGCTGAGCTGTTGGGCGCAGATATAGAACACGTCAGAAACGGCATAGGGTCTGATTCCCGTATTGGTTATTCTTTTATTTATCCCGGTTGCGGTTATGGCGGCTCGTGTTTTCCTAAAGATGTCAAAGCGTTGGAGCGTACGGCACAACAAATGGGCTATAAAGCGGAATTATTGAGCGCGGTTGAAAATGTCAATGATCGCCAAAAACAGGTGTTATTTAATAAAGTTTTTCAGCACTATAACGGTGATTTGCAGGGCAAAACCTTTGCACTGTGGGGCTTGGCATTTAAACCAAAAACCGATGACATGAGGGAGGCGCCCAGCCGCGTTATCCTTGAAGCGTTAATTAATGCGGGTGCTGCCGTCAGGGCTTTTGACCCGGAAGCTATGGCTGAAGCAAAAAGAATTTATGGCGATAAACCGGGCCTTATGTTGGTTGAAACTGCTGAAGAAGCGCTGCATGGCGCTAATGCCTTGATTGTGGTGACAGAATGGAAAAACTTCTGGAGCCCTGATTTTGAGCTGATAAAAAATACCTTAAAAGACGCAGTGATTTTTGATGGGAGAAACTTATATCAGCCGGCATTACTCAAGAAGCAAGGTATTGTTTATTACGGGATTGGTAGAGGCTAAATTAAAGTTTTAAGTTAAAAAGTGTTTTTAGGAAGATCGGTTATTCAGCAGATAACTCCCAGTGGTTCTTATTTTTGAGAAAGGGCATATATGTTTTCTATTAATAAAAAGGCGGATGCCTATCGTTTTTTTAAAGCGTTTATAACTAATCAATATGCACGCATTGCCCCTAATTCGTATTGTAGATACACAAACGAAACGGGCAGAGGATTGAAACAGGAAACCGCTCAAGAAACAGCTAGCTATTTCAAGCTATGTTTTTCAGAATATATGGATAGGTTGGATGTAGATGAAAAAATAAATGACAGCGTTATTTTAGAGTACGGCCCAGGGGATATTCCAGGCGTTGCTTTATTTTTTTATGCGTGGGGGGCAAAAAAAGTTTATTGCGTGGATCGTTTTTCTTTAATCACTATTTCTAAGTTTAATGGTGAGGTTATAGAAGAAATTCTTAATTTATTGCCTGTAGAGCAAAAACAAAGAGCGCTTGAATGTTTCAATGAATATGGCAAGCCGCATTCCGGATTCAATGAAAACTGCATTCAATATGTTGTGAATAAGAAAGGATTATCAGGATTTAGAGATAAAGCTGACTTTGTTTTTTCGCGTGCTGTCTTAGAACATGTAAACGATATATCTGCAACCATCGATGATATGGAAAGCGCGTTAAAAAAAGGAGGCGTTACTGTTAATAAAGTGGATTTGAAAAGTCATGGTTTACATCGGGGAAATATTTTAGAGTTTTTGACATGGCCAGCTCTTTTATGGGATTTAATGTACAGTGAAAAAGGAACACCCAATCGCTGGCGGCTGGATGAGTATAAAAAAATTTTGAAGCATAGTTCTTTGCAGGTGATGTTTGTTAAGTGCGTTGAAACCTGTAGCAAAGATGTTATTGACGAAGTTCGCCCTTTTCTATGCAAGCAATTTAAACAGCTATCCGATGAAGACTTAAATTGTTTGAGCTTTTGGTTTAAAGCGGTAAAGCCTTGATTATGACAGAACCCGGACTATTGGTTTTTTCGTCTCTTTTTCCCAGTCAAAAACGACCTAATGCCGGCGTCTTTATAAGAGAAAGGATGTTTCGCGTAAAACAGGAGATCCCGGTTATTGTGGTTTCACCTGTGCCTTGGTTTCCTTTTCAGGGAGTCATTCGATATTGGCGACCGCATTTTAGGCAGCAGCCGGATAAATATGAGGAACAGGATAGTGTGCAGGTTTATTTTCCACGGTTTTTTTCAATTCCAGGTTTGTTCAAATCTTATGATGGTTTTTTTATGGCGTTGGGTAGTTTACCCACGCTGTTAAAACTCCGAAAACAATTTAATATCATCGATGCCCATTTTGCCTACCCTGATGGCTATGCAGCGACTTTGTTAGGGAAATGGCTGAAAATTCCCGTAACCATCACCCTGCGGGGTACAGAAGTGCCTTTGTCTAAATTGCCTGGCCGCAAAACAAGGCTATTAACAGCGCTAAAAAATGCCACCCGTGTGTTTTCAGTATCCGATTCGCTTAAACAGCATGTTGTTTCTTTAGGTGCTGACAGCGATAAAATTCGTGTGATTGGCAATGGTATTGATGTGGCCAAATTTTATCCACTCGCTAAAACCGTAGCAAGAGCAGAATTAAATATACCCGAGGATGCGAAAGTCTTGGTTTCAGTAGGCGGATTGGTTGACCGGAAAGGCTTTCATCGCGTTATTGACGTATTGCCCGAACTGGCGGCTAAATACCCTGAACTTATTTATCTGATTGTCGGCGGTGATAGTCCCGAAGGGAATATAAGGGAACGATTGGAAAATCAGGTTAAGACATTAAAGCTTGAAGACAGCGTCCGGTTTTTGGGTGCATATCCTTCAGAACAGTTAAAGCTACCTTTGTCTGCCGCTGATTTATTTGTGTTGGCGACCGCAAATGAAGGCTGGGCAAATGTTTTTTTAGAGGCCATGGCTTGTGGTTTACCTGTTATTACTACCGAGGTTGGTGGTAATAAAGAGGTTGTTAATAACCCTGGACTAGGCACAGTTGTAACTTTTGGCGATTCATCCGCTTTATTGGCGGCTTTATTGGAAGGTTTTAAAACAGCTTGGGATAGGGCGTTTATAATTCAATATGCACAAGAAAATGCGTGGCATACCCGTGTGAAAATTCTTGTGGAAGAGTTTCAACGCATTGCTTCGAAAATCACCTGCTAATGCAGTAGATCACAAGTCGTCAGTTTGTGCGTGCGGGACTCTATCCGTTTGAATTCAGTCATTGGTTGGGTAAAGACAATATGCTTACATTCAACCGATTCATTTACCACTCAGGTGTTATTTAATGTCATTTGTAATACAGTGGGTAGATTTGTGTTCGGGATCTGAGGGAGTCATTAAGATTCAAACCCCCGCAGGTTTACTGGTTTTATATAGCCAGCAAGGCGTTATTACTCATGTAGATTGGGAATCGGATACTGTCCACAGTACGCAAGACCATGAACTACAAAGACAATTCAAGCAGTATTGGCTAAACGCCGATAAACCCATCAACATTAAGTTGTTAAAACAAGGCAGCGCTTACCGGCATAAAGTCTGGACTGAGCTGTGCAAAATTCCCTTTGGCGAAACCCTCACTTATTCGGCATTAGCTGGAAAAATCGGCTCGTCTGCGCGAGCTGTCGGCAATGCGTGTAGGGATAATCCTTATCCGGTGATTATTCCTTGTCATCGGGTGGTATCCGTTTCCGGTATGGGTGGCTATTGCGGACAAACTGACGGTGATTTTATGGCGATTAAATATAATTTGCTGGCTTACGAAGCGGCTCATAAGCAATGACCGCTATTGCCTTGATAGACCAGTTTCTCGATGCCGTCTGGGTTGAGCAGGGTTTAAGTGAAAACACTCTATCCGCCTACAGCAGTGATTTGAGGATTTTTGCCAAATGGTTAAAGGATAAATCCATGCTGGAAGTCGATACCGGCGATTTATCGAAATTTCTGGCGAGCCGCTATCAAGCGGGTATAGGTAATCGATCCTCGGCGCGTATTTTATCCAGCCTACGTCGTTTTTATGGATATTACATCAGGGAAAATCGCATAACCATTGATCCTACTGCCTTAATAGAATCGCCCCATATTGGTCGCCCCTTACCGATCTCGCTTTCTGAACACGATGTCGAGCTATTGCTGAATGCGCCTGAGGTTACGAATGCACATGGATACAGGGATAAAGCCATGCTGGAAATGCTTTATGCAACAGGACTTAGAGTATCGGAGCTGGTTGGTTTAAAATTTGAACAAATCAGTTTCAGGCAAGGTGTGGTCAGGATTATTGGCAAAGGCAATAAAGAACGCCTGGTGCCGGTCGGTGAAGAAGCCATGAGCTGGCTGGAAGGCTATATGAACCAAGCCAGAAAAACTATGCTGGGTGAGCGGCAATGCGATTATTTATTCGTGACCAACCGCGCAGGCGGGATGACTAGACAGGCTTTTTGGCATATTATCAAACGCCATGCAAAAAAGGCGGGGATTAATAAAGAATTATCACCACATACTTTAAGGCACGCATTTGCTACGCATTTATTAAATCATGGTGCGGATTTGCGCGTTGTGCAATTATTGTTGGGACATGCCGATTTATCGACAACGCAAATTTATACGCATATTGCCCGCGAACGTTTAAAAGAATTACATTCAAAATTTCATCCCCGAGGATAGACGAGATGGCACAAAACATTCACCCGACCGCTTTTATAGCGCCCGATGTAACATTGGGAGACAATATTACCGTAGGGCCTTTTGCCGTGATTGAAACAGGCGCAGAGCTGGGCGCTAACTGTCAGGTGGGCGCTCATGCCGTGGTACACAGTCATGTAAAAATGGGCGCTGGCAATATTTTACATCCACATGCAGTATTAGGCGGTCTGCCGCAAGATACCAGTTTTAAGGCAGAAACGGTTTCCTGGTTGGTCATTGGCGATAATAATGTATTTAGAGAAGGTTTTACCGCACACAGGTCTTCCAAAGAAAATGCCGAGACCCGTATCGGTTCAGGTTGTTACTTTATGAATAACAGCCATGTTGCGCATGATTGTACTATCGGCAATAACACGATATTTGCCAATAATGTCGCGATAGGCGGGTACGTTGATGTGGGTAATAACGTTTTTATGGGCGGCGCTGTGGTAGTGCATCAGTTTTGCCGGGTCGGTTCATTCGCGATAGTGCGGGGTACAACCGGACTCTCTATGGATGCTATTCCGTTTATGCTGATTGGCGGATATCCAGCCCGGCACTACAAATTAAATACGGTAGGCTTAAGGCGTGCAGGCATCACCGGAGATCGCTATAAAGTACTTTCAGCGGCATTCCGCTTGTTAAAAAACAAGCAAAGCCTGGACGGGTTAGAAGAGACCGAAGAGTTAAGGCAATTAAAAGACTGGTTAGCGGTTAAATCTAAACGTGGTTTACATGGATTTATTAAGGTGACTGGGAGCACTCAGTCAACTTAGTTTTGACGGCTATAACGAAGACCTACGAGGTTTTAAAAACCTCGCAGGTCTTACAAGTGTGGAGTCATCGCCTTACCAAAGTAAGTTGAGTTTTCAATTAAAGAACCCGCAGTCGTTCTGTAATGAGTGACATAACCTAAGGTTTTAGGCCGTTTTTCATTCCTTAATAGCATTCTTGCTTGCATTGCCCTACTATGGCGGCTTTTTAGCTAAGCCTTATCGGCATCAAATCAAGTGACAGACACGAAACATTTTTTCAGCAGCGACGGCGAGTTATCAACAGTTATAACAGGTTATCAGCCACGCGCTGCCCAGCTTGAAATGGCTGAAGCCATTGCTGATGCGATTGAGAAAAAACAGCATCTGATCGCGGAAGCGGGAACCGGAACGGGCAAGACTTTTGCCTATTTGGTTCCTGCAATTTTATCCGGCAAAAAAGCCATTATTTCGACCGGCACTAAAAACCTTCAGGATCAACTTTTTAATAAAGATCTACCGATTATCCGTAAGGCTATCAAAGTCCCCTTTATTGCTGCGCTGTTAAAAGGCAGAAGCAATTATCTATGCACCTATCGTCTGCAAAACGCACTAACGTCAACGTTAGGGTTTAGTAAGGAAGATGCGCTTGCATTGGCTAAAATAAAATCGTGGTCGAAGCGAACCAAAGCGGGTGATATATCGGAAATGGCCGACGTCTCGGAAGGTGATCCGGTTTGGTATCAGGCAACCTCAACACTGGATAATTGTTTGGGGCAGGATTGCCCCGATTATGCCGAGTGTTTTTTGGTCAAGGCGCGTAAGAAAGCCCAGGAAGCCGATATTTTGGTGGTTAATCATCATTTACTGTGTGCAGACTGGTCACTGCGGGATAGCGGTTTTGGTGAGTTATTGCCGAATGCCGAGGTAGTTATTATCGATGAAGCGCATCAATTGGCCGATACGGCATCAAATTTTTTAGGGATTACTGTAGGTGCTAAACAGTTAAATGATTTAGCCCAGGATGCACTGATTGAATATTACAAAGACGCCACGGATATACCCGCCTTGCGCACCGCCTGCGAAGATCTGGAACATGAGAGTAAAGATTTGCGCTTAGCGTTTGGTATGGAGCTTAAACGGGGTGAATGGCAGGATATTGACAATAATCCTAAAATATCCGCAGGCTTACAGGCGGTTAAAGAGCAGTTGCAACGCTTGACCGAGCAATTAAAACTGGCAGCGGTTAAGACCAAGGCATTGGAATCCTGTTTTAATCGTGCTGAAGAGCTGATTCAGAAATTAAATCTCATCCTGGATGATCGTAGCGGCAAATGGATACGCTGGTATGAGACGCATAGAAAGACGTTTACTTTAAGCCTTACGCCGTTGGATATTGCGGCAGAATTCCATAGCTTTATGCAACAACATAAAGCGGCGTGGATTTTTACCTCAGCCACTCTAAGCATTGCCAACAAGTTTGATTATTTTGCCAATAATCTGGGGCTTAGTCAGGCGGTCAGTGAAAGTTGGGGCAGTCCTTTTGATTACCCTAACCAATCCTTGTTTTATCATCCCAAAGGCTTGCCGCAGCCGAATGACCCCAAATTTATACCCATGATAGTCGATTTTGCACTGCCTGTATTACAGGCCAGTAAGGGCAGGGCGTTTTTTTTATTCACCAGCCATCGCGCACTCAATGAAGCGGCCGAAATCCTGGGGAAAAAAATAAAATATCCTTTGTTGATTCAGGGCAGTCGGCCTAAAGCGTTATTGCTGGAACAGTTTAAAGAGGCTGGCAATGCCGTCCTATTGGGTACGTCGAGTTTTTGGGAAGGTGTGGATGTCAGAGGCGAAGCCCTATCTTGCGTTATTATCGACAAATTGCCTTTCGCATCGCCGGGTGATCCAGTGTTAAAAGCACGTTTGGAAGCGATGACGCAACAGGGTAAAAATCCGTTTTTTGAGTATCAACTGCCTACTGCTGTCATTGCCTTAAGGCAGGGTATAGGCCGGTTGATCCGTGATGTCACTGACCGGGGCGTGTTGATGGTATGTGATCCGCGCTTATTAAAACGAGCTTATGGGCAGATGTTTTTAGATAGTGTGCCACCGATGAAACGTACTCGCGATATAGCAGATGTACAGGCATTTTTTCAAGAAGAGACAGGACAATGAAGTTATTGGCGGTAGAAACTTCGACTGAGGCCTGTTCGGCGGCCTTGTATATTGATGGTATTGTTACTGAGCGCTTTGAGTTAACACCCAAAGAACACACCAAGCTGATTTTGCCGATGATAGATTCATTAATGTCAGACGCCGGATTAAAGCCGCAACAGCTCGATGCGCTGGCTTTTAGTTGCGGCCCTGGTTCATTTACGGGTGTGCGTATTGCAACCGGCGTGATTCAGGGTATTGCTTTTGGTGCTGATTTGCCTGTGGTTCCTGTGTCTACTTTGGCCGCGATTGCTCAGGATTTTTTTGATACTCACCCCGAAGGAACAACGAGTGATGTTGCCTTTACGGCGATGGATGCCAGGATGGGCGAAATTTTCTGGGGCGTTTATCAGCGCGATGAGCAGGGCTATGTTGAGCTTATCGGCAAAGAAGCGGTGACGCCCGCTGTTGATGTCGAGTTTCCCGATCGGATAGGTGTTGGCGTCGGTTCAGGTTGGAGTGTATACAAGCAGGAATTAATGCTTCGCTTGGCTGGACGCGTCAGTTATTGCGAAACCGATAAACTGCCCAGAGCCAGCGCAATAGCCCGTTTAGGTGCGCGAGGTTTCGAGCAGGGCCGGGCTGTTGCGGTTGAGCAAGCCATGCCGGTTTATTTGCGCGATAAAGTCGCAAAAAAAGAATCGGAGCGATTAAAGGCATAGGGGCTCTCCAAAGTTACTAGTACTCAGGCAACTTGGTTTTGACGGGTTTAACGAAGACCTACGAGGTTTTAAAAACCTCGTAGGTCTTGCAGTAGACTAAAAAGCTACTCGACAAAACAAAAATGACTGAGTACTAATGCGCATTCCTAAGGCTATGAATTACGCTTCCACAATCGGTCTGTAATTCGCAGCTGAGGCTGTGAAAGTATTTGACTCCGAAGACATATAAACCAATAGGCTAAAAAATAGCGTTTTGGTAATTTTTGAATGCTTTCCCAGTCTCAGCTGCAATTAACCCTAAGTATTCAAACAATAGCTGGAACAAGGCGAATCCTATACAGAATTTACCTGACTTGACAGTAAAATCATAGGTCTGCCGAAGCAATGCTAAGCGTGCTATTGTTCATAGCTGTCTAAACGAGAGCGGCCACTTTCGAATCATTTGAGAATTTTATGTAATGGATAGCAAAGAGAAAAAAGCACTCAGTGAAACGGATATTTGTGACCTGTTTATAACGCCAGCGATAAGAGACGCTGGCTGGGATGCTATCAGGCAGAAGTGACGTTAACGCCCGGTCCTATTGTAGTCCGTGGCAATATATCTTCCCGGAACAAGAAAAAGAAAAAATTCGCTGATTATGTGCTGTATTGGGAGCCCAATATTCCCGTTGCTGTGATTGAAGCCAAAGCAAACAGTTACACAGTAAGCCACGGACTGCAACAAGCGCTGGGTTACGCTGAAATTCTGGAAGTGCCCAGTGCATTTAGCTCCAATGGCGATGCTTTTGCTGCGCATAATAAAGTGCCTGCTGATGGCGAAGAAATCGAAACAGCGTTTCCACTCGAATTATTCCTGTTACCAACAGAGCTTTGGCGACGCTATAAGCAATTTCGTGGCATTGCAGATAAAGATGAACAACTGGTTGTGCAGCCCTATTACACCGACAATTCCGGTAAAGAGGCTAGATACTATCAAATAGAAGCCATCAACCGCTCTATTGAAGCCGTGGCCAATGGACAAAATCGCGTATTGCTGGTAATGGCAACCGGTACCGGAAAAACCTACACCACCTTCCAAATTATCTGGCGCTTGTGGAAAGCAAAGCGGGTTAAGCGGGTTTTATTTCTTGCGGATCGCAATATTCTGGTCGATCAAACCTTAGTCAATGATTTCAAGCCATTCGGCTCGGTGATGACCAAAATCAAAAACCGTAAAATAGACCCTTCTTACGAAATTTATTTGGGTCTGTATCAAGCCATTACCGGCCCGGACGAAGCTGACAAAATTTTTAAAAATGTCTCACCCGATTTCTTCGAGATGATCGTGATCGATGAATGTCACCGTGGCAGCGCTGCGGATGATGCAGCATGGCGTGAAATTCTCAATTATTTCTCCGGCGCTATACAGATAGGCTTAACCGCAACGCCAAAGGAAACCAAATACGTTTCCAACATGACCTATTTTGGCGATCCGGTTTATACCTACAGCCTCAAACAAGGCATTGAAGACGGTTTTCTCGCGCCCTATAAAGTCATACGCATTGATATTGACAAAGCATCCACGGCTGGTCGCCGCCCTCAGGCATGACTGACGACCTTGGACAGGCAATTGAAAACCGCACCTATAACCAAACCGATATGGATCGCATCCTGGTGCTTAATCAGCGTACCAAGCTGGTTGCAAAACGCGTCATGAAATATCTCATGGCAACCGACCCCTATGCCAAAACCATTATCTTCTGTGAAGACATCGACCATGCTGAACGTATGCGCTCCGCCATTGTTAATGCCGCTGGCGGGCTTGCCATCGATAACCCAAAATATGTCATGCGCATCACCGGCGACAGTGTGGAAGGTAAAGCTGAACTCGATAACTTTATCGATCCAGAAAGCAAGTTCCCCGTCATCGTTACCACGTCAGAGTTATTAACCACCGGCGTTGATGCAAAAACCTGCAAACTCATTGTGCTGGATAAAAACATCAAATCAATGACCGTATTCAAGCAAATCATAGGGCGCGGCACTCGCATCGATGAGGAATACGGAAAATTTTTCTTCACCATCATGGATTTCAAAAAAGCTACCGAACTATTCAGAGACCCTGATTTCGATGGCGATCCGGTCGTGATTTATGAACCCGATGAGGACGATGATCCCGTACCCCCCGATCCTGAATACCCTGACGATGAAGATGATGATGGAATTAGTGAAGAATCTGGAATTTACAAAGTCAGAGTCAGTGGCGTCGAGGTCAGGATTATTGCCGAGCGTATCGAATACTTGGGCCCTGACGGCACACTGATTACCGAATCGTATCGGGATTTCACCCGCAAGCAGATTCATTCCGAATTCGCCTCGCTGAATGATTTCCTACAACGCTGGCAACAAGCCAAGAAAAAACAAGCCATCATCGACCTACTTGAAGATTACGGCATCGTTTTGGATAATCTCGCCGCAGAAATCAGCAAAGACTACGGCGACTTTGACCTGATCTGCCATATCGCTTATGGCCAGCCGCCACTCACACGAAAAGAGCGGGCTAATAATGTCAAAAAGCGTAACTACTTTGCCAAATATGGCGAGCAGGCGCGGGCTGTGTTGACTGCTTTGCTAGATAAATACGCCGATGAAGGCATCAGCACCCTGGAAAGCGCCAAAGTGCTTAAGCTAAAGCCTTTCAGCGAGATAGGCACACCTGTGGAAATCATTAACCAGGTGTTTGGAGGCAAAGCCCAATACGAAACGGCTATCCAGGAATTAGAACAAGAGATATTTAAGCTTCAAAATTGATTGATTTGTCCACGAAAAACACGAAAGACACGAAAAAAAGCCAATAAAATTGTTTTCTCGGTACGATAGCCACCTATTTAGCTACCTACAGCGCGGCAATTTTTATAAAAACATTTGTATCTTTCGTGGGCAAATGCTTTGAATATTTTTGCTTTTTTTCGTGCTTTTCGTGTTTTTCGTGGACAAAAAAATATCAAAGGAAAAAATGGCTGGCGAAATTCTACACAAAGACAAATGCTCCTCCAGGAGTTAGAGCAATAGATATTTAAGCTTCAAAATTGATTGATTTGTCCACGAAAAACACGAAAGACACGAAAAAAAGCAAATAAAATTGTTTTCTCGGTACGATAGCCACCTATTTAGCTACAGCGCGGCAATTTTTATAAAAACATTTGTATCTTTCGTGGGCAAATGCTTTGAATATTGTTGCTTTTTTTCGTGCTTTTCGTGGACAAAAAAATATCAAAGGAAAAAATGGCTGGCGAAATTCTACATAAAGACGAATGCTATCAGATACAAGGCGCTGTGTTTGACGTTTATCGGGAAATGGGCAGTGGTTTTCTTGAGGCTGTCTATCAAGAGTGTCTGGTTAAGGAATTATCAAAACGTGGGATCCCCTTTGTAGAGCATCAAGAACTGAAGCTTTTCTACAAAGGTGAGATGTTGCAGCAAACCTATGTTCCTGATTTTATCTGTCATAAAGCTATTATTGTTGAACTAAAAGCGCTTTCTGTCACAACGGGCGCACACAAGGCGCAGGTACTAAACTACCTGAAAGCAACAGGAATGAATCTGGGGTTACTCGTCAACTTCGGTTGCCATCCGAAAGCAACAATCGAACGTATTGTCCTATGACCGAAGAAAAAGCAGGTTGTCCACGAAAAGCACGAAAGACACGAAAAAAAGCAAATAAAATTGTTTTCTCGGTACGAGAGACACCTATTGGTAGCGATCTACAGCGCGGCAATTTTCATGAAAACTTTCGTGTCTTTCGTGCTTTTCGTGGACAAAAAACTACCCCAACGAAATAAAAAGGAAAAACCTAAATGAGTAATGTTTCCGGCATCATTAAATCCATCCAAGACATTATGCGCAAAGATGTTGGCGTGGATGGCGATGCCCAACGAATCAGCCAGTTGGTGTGGCTGTTCTTTTTAAAAATATTTGATGACCGTGAAGCCGAGCTGGAATTGCTGGAAGACGATTACCAATCGCCATTGCCTAAACA
>JAYTJI010000069.1:0-5357 GCA_043731245.1 Methylococcaceae bacterium
GCGGCGTGATGTCATGTTTATATGCAATTAATTATATTTATCAATTAATTACATTATATCATGGATGGTGAAATAATACTTTCACAGTCTCGATAGCAAAACGCCAACACCAGTCAAGACTATGGCAGATTGCCTTAGGGCGAATCCGTGTTAATGACCAGCTCAAAAACATTTCTCAGATTGAGCATTCGCGACATCGGTCTTTGACCAATTGCATGATTAATGTCGTAGCAGGCTTGCTCGCTTATTCCTATCAGGAAAAGCGCCCCTCCCTTAATATTAGGGTAGATGATAGTCTTCCCTTGCTTTGCTGCGAGTGACGCTTATCCCGAACTCAGGTTATGTTAGTGGTAACAACTTACAGATATATCCTTGAATTCAGTCTACAAGATCAAGAATTTCACATATTTTAGCGCGTAGTGTAGGTTGCTTCTTTTCGTAAACAAACATTTGATGTCCCGATTTGTTGGGTTAACGATAAGGCTGTTAACCCCGCCTTATACACCACTTACACCTCTGATAGATTTCCAAGCCTTACCACTTTCCTTGTTTGGCTTGCTTGGTGTGATTGTGATGTTGTACATTGCAACCGTAGAACTAGCCAAGCATATTTTTACCGGCTGGTAAAAATGTAGATTTTTTATTAACGGAAATAAAATAATGGCACATCATCACCACGCAGATTCCAGTAACCCAGGGCGAACTTTTTTAATCACTATCTTTTTAAATTTGGTGTTTGTGGGGGTTGAGTTTGCCTATGGACTCCTTGCCAATTCAACAGCCCTCATAGCCGATGCCGGACACAACACATCTGATGTGCTGGGTCTGCTGTTAGCCTGGGGCGCTGTTATTTTGGCACGCAAGCAGCCAAGTAAACGTTACACTTATGGACTGCGCAGTACATCGATTCTGGCTGCGCTCGCTAACGCTATGTTGCTGCTGTTGGCATGTGGGGCGATTGCTTGGGAAGCTGTTCATCGCTTCTCACAGCCACCCGCTATAGCCGGTCTAACAGTATCAATAGTGGCAGCGATTGGCATCGTCATCAATAGTTTGTCGGCGCTACTCTTGATGAAAGGTAGCAAAGGGGATTTAAACATTCGCGGCGCTTACTTGCACATGCTCGCAGACACTGCTGTATCACTCGCCGTAGTGATTTCAGGGTTCGTTATGTTTTATAGTAAGTGGTACTTGCTCGACCCGATTATGAGCTTGGTTATTGTGGTCGTGATTGTGATAGGCACATGGGGCTTGCTACGTGATTCTCTAAAACTCGCCTTGAGTGCAGTGCCTGCACACATTGACGCATCGGCAATAGATGCCTATCTATGCCAATTAGAGGGCGTCACAGATATTCATGATTTGCATATTTGGGGGTTAAGTACCACCGAAAATGCGCTGACAGTCCACCTGGTCATGCCCAGCGGGCACCCTGGTGATGCCTTCATGGATGCTTGTGTCCAGACGCTTAAAGAACAATACTCTGTCCATCACTCTACCCTGCAAATTGAGCTGGGTACAACTAACCATACGTGCGCTCTGGCCGTAACCAAACCAGTACAGCACCATCACCATCATCATTAGGAATAAACGTAATGACACGCTACAGCAATACACTGCGTCAAATTCCAAGAGGTATTTGGGTGCTTGGATTCGTCAGTATGTTAATGGATATTTCATCAGAGATGATTCATAGCCTGCTGCCCCTGTTCATGGTAACAACACTCGGTACCAGTGTTTTTGCGGTTGGCATTATTGAAGGCTTGGCAGAATCCACAGCGTTAATTGTAAAAGTGTTTTCAGGTATTTTGAGCGACTATATTGGCAAACGTAAAGGTCTTGCTGTGTTTGGTTATGCTTTGGGAGCGTTGACCAAGCCATTGTTTGCCCTGGCCTCCAGCAGCGGGGTCGTGCTAACGGCGCGTTTGCTCGATAGAATAGGCAAAGGTGTGCGCGGGGCGCCACGCGACGCGCTGGTCGCTGATATTACGCCGCCACACTTATGGGGCGCAGCCTTTGGCCTGCGTCAATCGCTGGATACTGTGGGTGCGTTCCTGGGGCCATTGCTGGGAGTTGGATTAATGTTGCTTTGGGCTAACGATTTTAGAGCGGTCTTCTGGGTGGCCGTCATCCCCGGAATGCTCGCCGTTACACTGCTTTTTTTCGGAATTAAGGAACCGGAATGTTCCAAATCCGAAAAAAGAATTAATCCCATTCGGCGGGAAAATTTGCAACGGCTGAACACGTCTTATTGGTGGGTGGTCGCCATTGGCGCAATTTTTATGCTGGCGCGTTTTAGCGAAGCATTCCTGGTGTTGCGTGGACTACAGGCAGGCATCCCTATCGCACTGACGCCATTGGTGATGGTAGCGATGAATCTGATCTATGCCGCTTCAGCCTATCCATTCGGTAAGCTATCAGATCGAGTGCCACACACCCGGTTACTGGCGTTTGGGCTGATCGTGTTGATACTCGCCGATCTGGTCTTAGCTCATAGTAATCACTGGAGTACCCTCTTGGCAGGGGTTACGCTATGGGGTATACACATGGGCATGACGCAAGGCCTGCTGGCTGCGATGGTGGCTGACACTGCGCCCGCCGATTTGCGCGGCACGGCGTATGGATTTTTTAACCTTATGAGTGGCTTAGCCATGCTAGTTGCCAGTGGATTGGCAGGTTTTGTCTGGGATCGGTTGGGCGCTGCAACAACGTTCTACACAGGTGCTGCTTTTTGTTTGTTGGCTCTGGGCGGGTTAGCTTTACAACCTGCTCGCCCAACCGCCAGGTCTTAAAAACCAGTAGTGGACAACGCTTTTTTGTCACACTGCCAATGACTTGTGAATGGATATGCTTATCACGGCATGGGTTTTTGAGTCGATTCTACTTAACAACTGGTTGATATGCACCGCAAGACCAATTAAAACTGGTTGATTTCCACCTTTTAGGATGAACTTTTTATTATCAGTATCCTCCAATTATTTGGGTTATCTGCATTTGTTATTGGTGGCCTATAAATTGCTCGGATAGTTAGTGTACAGGAATGTATTTCAATAAATACGTCTTTGCAATAACTGACTTTTTAATAGCTAAGGAATCCTATTATGAAACACATAAATAAAATTGCCATACTGACGCTTGCCATTTCAAGCCTATTGGCAGGCCAGAATGCACTGGCTGAACCGGCGGGTGTCGCGGCTCTTGATAAACCAAAAACCGGCAGCGTGGAGCCGAAAAAATGTGATCGCTGGGAAGGCAAAGAAAAGCGCCTGGAAATGCTTAAATCCGATCTCAAGCTCAACGCAAACCAAGAAACTGCATGGACTGAATGGGTCAGCAAGATCAAGGACGATCATGAGGGGTGGGAGGAGAAACGTAAGAATGAGGAATCATGGGCGAGTTTACCTGCACCTGAGCGCATGGAAAAAATGCTGGCTTTTTCCAAAGAACATATCGCCAAACAGGAAGTGCGCCTTGCCGCCACGAAGACTTTCTATGCCATTCTGTCGCCTGAGCAACGTCTGGCTTTCGACAAAGGTTTCATGCTTGAGCATCACGGTCGGATGGGGAAACACGGAAAGAAATGAAATAGATGTCAGACATCCCGTTTTTAAAGCATAAACAAGCTATTGCCTAATCGTGCGGACTACTAGCACACATTGTGCTTTAAACGATATTTCGTTGAATTATTTTTTGAAGAATCCCGCGTTTGCGGGATGGAGACAGCTATGAAACAGATCAAAGTGGTGTGTTTGGTCATCGTCCTGATTGGGTCGATAACAGGTAACTGTGCTTGGGCTAGAGGGGGCGGAGGGCATGGCGGCGGATTCGGCGGCGGTCACTATGGCGGTGGATTTGGTGGTCACTATGGTGGCGGCCACTATGGAGGGGGCTATGGTCATGGCAACTTCGGCTATGGCGGACTTGGATTAGGGCTGGGCTATGGTTTAGGCTATTACGGTAGGTATGGTGGTTATGGCTATGGTGGCTATCCCTATTATAGCTATCCCTATTATAGCTATCCGCCAGCCGTGGTCACCGTACCGATAGCGCCGCCCGTCTACATTCAGCAAACCCCGCCAGTTGTCCAACAAAACCCATCCGGTTATTGGTATTACTGCAACAACCCTGAGGGTTATTACCCTTATATCAAACAATGCCCAAGCGGTTGGCAACAAGTTGAACCGACACCCCCACGTTAAGGAGTACAAAAATGTTACGTTTTCCCTTAGTTCTTTCGAGCACAGTGATACTGGCAGTTACCGGTTGTGCCAGCCTGCCCAGCGGCCCAAGCGTTATGGTGCTACCCGGTACCGGCGTGTCTTTCGATCAGTTTCGTAACGACGATGCTGTCTGCGAGCAATACGCTTATTACCAGGTTGGCGGCACTACAGCTAATCAAGCGGGAATTAATAGCGGAGTCACTAGCGCTGCTGTGGGTACGGCGCTAGGTGCGGCAGCTGGCGCTGCAATCGGTGGGGGAGGAGGTGCTGCCATTGGAGCTGGCAGTGGCTTGGTGGCCGGCAGCATAGTCGGCACAGGCGCTGCCAACAGTTCCATGTATGAAGCGCAGCAATCTTACGATACAGCTTATATTCAGTGCATGTATGCCAAAGGCCATCAGGTTCCGGTATCGGGGCAATTTTCAAACGCAATACCCCGTCAATCTGTGATGCCTCCTTCGAGTATTCCGCCTCCACCACCTGGCTTGCCACCGCCACCACCTCCAAGGTAGCAGATTTGTTTATTGCTTCTGATTCTCGATGGCAGACGGCTGCTTATTACATGATTTACTTAACAAAACGTCTAAGTTTTTAAAAAACTAACGTATATAACAAATCGCAAACAATTGATTGACTTTGCTCATTATAATTTATTAACCGATCTAAACGATGATCTCACTCGACAAACAAATAAACCTATCCGCTATCGCCATAGTTTTAACAGCGGCAATAGCGCTCACGGCTTGCACTGAAAAGGCTGAAAACAGTAACCGGGCAGAAACGGTCGTATCCCCTCTGCCGGAAAACAAGGTCACCCAATTGCAAAGAGAAGCAGGCGAGGGGGATCCTGACGCGCAATACGAGCTCGCTTATCTATATGAAAACGGGCTAGGCGTACCAAAGGATGAAGCCAAGGCTCTTGAGTTATATCAGCAAGCCGCAGATCAGGGACATCCTGCGGCACAAGATAATATTGATGCTATGAATAAATCAAAGTAATTTATGAACATGGCAAGGGACTAGCTGATAGTTTTAATTTCCTTTATCTTGTTCGTCTGGGGCTCACAATCACCTGATCCAATATTCATGATAAACACAGAACATCCTAATAAGGAATTTGATTGATGCTAAAACGCG
>JAYTJI010000070.1:0-4094 GCA_043731245.1 Methylococcaceae bacterium
ATATCATCAACTGAACCAATATTAAGTCCTAGCGGATCCAATACATTATCCGCAATAGCGCTTAGATTTTCAGGCACGGTCGCACAAGCAGCGAGTAACGCATCTTTAAGGCTAAATGGCGCGTTATCAGCCGTCGCACTACTTGTAGCGAGTTGGCTGTACAGAGCATCGAGAGTACCAACAACGGCTTCTTTAGCCAAAACCCCCGTAAAAATACCCACCGTTGCAGGCCAATTGTCTTTTTCTATGCCCATGGGTTTAAACATAGGCGTTAATCCCCGGCCGATTTCACTGAGCACCGATTTATTGCTGTTTTCCTGACCAAAACTGCCATCGGTACCCAGCGCATTGAGAAAGTTTAATACCAACACCATCGGTATAATAACCTTGCCCGCATTGAACAAAAATGATTTGAGCCGATCCCATGTTCTAATAAAAACGCCATGTAAGGTCGGCAGATGGTAGGCTGGTAATTCCATAATAAAGGGCGCGGATTCACCTTTAAACATAGTATGGCGCATAATTAATCCGGTGATAACAGCAACGGCTATGCCCAACAAATACAAGCAAAACACCAGATTCTGGCCACCAACCGGAAAAAACGCCGCTGCAAATAACGCATAAACAGGTAATCTGGCGCCACAAGACATAAACGGATTCATCAGGTTGGTAAGAATCCTGTCACGTTGATTTTCCAGAGTTCGGGTTGCCATGATAGCTGGCACATTACAACCAAAACCGACGATCATCGGCACAAAAGATTTTCCAGGTAAACCAATCATTCGCATAAACCGATCCATGACGAATGCCGCCCTGGCCATGTAGCCTGAATCTTCCAAAGCCGATAAAAATATAAATAAAAAGCCGATAATGGGGATAAAAGTAGCAACAACTTGAATGCCGCCTCCGATACCCTTGGTAATCAAGACGATCAACCATTGCGGCAAATGGGCTTCTGTGAGTACCAAACCTAACCCATCAACCAATAACGCACCGACTGATTGATCAAAAAAATCGACAAAAGCACTGCCGATATTAATGGTAAACATGAACATCGCATACATCACCAGCAAAAACACCGGGATGCCTAAAAAACGATTTAAAACAATGTTGTCAATTTTTTCTGTCGTGTGCCGGCTCACTTCATTGAGCTTGCAAACCGCACCCTGTATCAACTCATTGACGAAACCATAGCGGGCATCCGCAGCAAGAATATCAATTTCATCGTTTGTTTCGACTTCTACCCTGCGCTGTAGCCCAGCGACTATTGGCATCAACGTTTTACCGGCAAACTTTTTAGCAAGGGTATCGTCTTCCAATAATCTGACAGCCAGCCAGCGTAAATCACAATGGTGCTGATTTGCAATATCAAGCAACTCAGGTGAAATAGCCTCGATGGCTTGCTCTAAAGCGGCTGCATAGTTGATTTTAACCAATGGGACAGGCTTGGTGATGGCCGCGCTGTTGATTTGCGCTTTTAATGTGCTGATACCGTCCTTGGTCGATGCAGTGATAGGAATAACCGGACAACCCAGCTGTCCGGCTAAAAAATCACAATCAATTTTAATGCCCCGTTGTTTAACCGCATCCATCATATTAAGTACCAATATCATAGGTACGCGCATTTCGATCAATTGCGAGGTTAGATACAGATTTCTTTCAATATTAGAAGCATCGATAATATTGATGATTAAGTCAGCATCCTTGGATGCAACATAATCCCTGGCAACTTTCTCATCTAAAGAGACCTGATCATCAGCGGCTTCCAAAGAGTAAGTGCCGGGTAAATCAACCAATTCAATCAGCTTATTCGCATGGGAGTATTCGCCGGTCTTTTTTTCAACCGTTACCCCCGGCCAGTTACCCACATGCTGTCTGGAGCCGGTGAGTACATTAAAAAGAGTTGTTTTACCACAATTAGGATTACCAACAACGCCAACCGTAAAATCAGTTTTCATCACAGTTTCTCTATCAACACTATTGCCGCTTCATCTTTACGCAGGGTTAATGAAAATCCACGTAATTTAATTTCAACCGGATCGCCCATGGGTGCAAACCGGGTAACACTGAATTCAGTGCCAGGGGTTAAGCCCATCGCCAGTAACCGTTTTCGATAAGCCTTACCTGATTGCTCAAAGCCGATTATCTTGCCCAAGTCACCGACATTAAGGTTTTTTAAGCTCATCGTCATGAATTCTGCCTTGATAATTGAAAGACCCAAAAGACCACCATGCAATCAATAATAATTCTCATTAAGAATGACTATATCACACATTCAAATTCATTCACAACTAGTCGTTTTTAAAGCTGAGCCTAAAATAGCGTTAAATGTAAGTACGACAATTTTCAAGCACGTAACAATGTTTTCTCTTTTGTCGGTAAACTATCAGATTTATTACTCACGCAACTATCACTTTGTTCATTTAAGGTGTGATTAAAAATGCGGTTTTTTTATTTGGGTAGGGTGCGCTGTGCGCACCACACGCCACCTTTGCCGCCGAAAAGGTGCGCACAGCGCACCCTACCCAATTGCTAGCCTGAGTTAAATCGCACTTTTAATCGCACCCTGCTTCGTCACCGTATCCTACGATCCAACAAGTACTATGCTACTATATGGCGCATTATTTCATGTGTAATGTATATGCAAACATAGACATGGTTACCACTAAAACAGTATCTCGACGAAATTAAAGATTTTATGGAAGAACTATTTATCGGTTGGCTTAAGGAATACGGTTACGTTATTTTATTCCTGTGGAGCATAGTCGAAGGGGAAATGGGCCTGATCATGGGCGGCATCATGTCTCATACCGGCGACATGCAGTACTTCATGACTATTTTTGTGGCGGGGCTGGGTGGTTTCACTGGAGATCAAATCTATTTTTACGTTGGTCGCTTCAATAAAGGCTTTATTCAGCGAAAACTGCATAAACAGCGGCGTAAGTTTGCGATTGCACATTTACTGTTAAAAAAATACGGCTGGCCTATTATTTTTATGCAACGTTATATGTATGGATTGCGTACCGTCATCCCGATGTCGATTGGTATCACCAAATATTCGGCAAAAAAGTTTGCCTTGATTAACCTCATTAGCGCTTGGGTATGGGCCGCGATTACGGTAACGCCTGCTTATTATTATGGTGCGGAAATATTAGACTTATTAGCCTATGCCAAGCAACATTGGTATTTTGCCTTGCCAATAGCAGGAGGATTTGCTTATGGAATTTATGCCTATTTTCAAAAACTTGAACAGCATTTTTTACAAAAACGCAGTGGCCGTTTTTCAAAGTTATAGAGGCTTTTTGCCTGCCCATTAATCAGTTTAAAACAATACGCAACGTTTACTCTTAAGCTTCCACCACTGCTTTCAAGGCTGCTAAACCTGATTCGAACTGACCACCGACCATCTTATCGCAGTTCATGATTAGGCCTACGGCCTTGCTCATAAAGTTATTTTTTCCGTACATACTCCATGTCACGTTCGTTTGATTATTTTCGGAATTAAAGGTGAACTCCGACGTATTCGTCGCTGCGAAGGGTTTCAAAAATTCCAGCTTGAAACTAATAAACTCGTCTGGACGGCTCTCCATTATGGTCATGCTCCCTTGTCCTACCTTGTTGTTGCCAGACCACCTCATAATGGCACCGACGCCCGATGTCGGCCCTTCAAAAGAATTCTTGGCTTCAGGATCGAGTTTTGCCCACGGCGACCAAGCAGCCCATTTCTGTAAATTATTCACTTGAGCAAAAACGACTGACGGAGGCGCAGTTATTGTGCCCGTTCGGGTAATGCGGAAAGCAGCTGGTTGCATCGCTGCCACGATAATAAAAATGATGGCGGCGATTACGGCTAAGATAAGGATTAAATTAAGCATGATATGTCTCCCTACAATTAAATATGTAAAAAACTATAGTCCAATCAGGATTGAGAATCAACAACTTGTGATGCAAATCGAAGTAATACTTCCTACGTTTCCTTACCTCAATAATTAAATATCTGAAGTTTCCTAAAAATTCATCAGGCCACCATGCGTAGCAACACGGCCACCAGCGAATTTTTCGTGGGTTTGCCGGGTTTGGGGCAAACCCTATCA
>JAYTJI010000071.1:0-3552 GCA_043731245.1 Methylococcaceae bacterium
GCTTCAATCCGGTAGCCGTCAATCACCATGCCGGGTTCCAGCGGCGGTGGAAAAGACAAATTGGCATGACGGCGAATAATTTCGTCTTCTTTAGCCAAGGGCAGTTCATCAATACGGATGACTTGACAGGTGATATTGTCATCACTTTGATTGGCGCTGGCCTCTTTTATAATGATGCTGGCAATGCGTGTTAAATCTACGCCATCCTGTAACTGTTTTTTAAGCGTTTTTTCATCAATAAAGTCATGTACTCCATCCGTGGTCATCAAAAACAGATCGCCCGTTTCCAAAGGCAATGATTTGTAATCAACTTCAAGTCTGGGCTCTATACCCATGGCCCGGTTAAGATAGTTTTTTTCTTTAGAAATCCAAATGCGATGATCACGCGTTATCTGCTCAAGGTTGCCTTTGCGTAAACGATAAATCCGTGAGTCACCAATATGAAAAATATGCGCCGTGGTTGATTTTAAAACGATAATACTAAGCGTGCTGACCATGCCCTTGGTCGATTGATAGCGAACCTGTCCCTGACTGTAGAGCCAGGAATTAGTCGCGGACAGAATCTTTTGCCCAGCTTGTTTGACTGACCACGAGTCGGGGGTGCTGTAATAATCATTTAAAAAGCTGACGACACAACTATGACTGGCTTGTTTTCCGGCATCGCTGCCACTCATACCATCAGCAATGGCGATGGCTATGCCTTTATGCGTAAGCTGCGGGCCTTCTGGGATTAATGAACCAAAGAAATCTTCATTTTCCGCTTTGATGCCTTTGTCGCTTGCGTAACCGATGCTGACTTTTAATATGGGTATGGTCATAGTTTGTTTTTATGAGCGGTTGAATAGTTCGGCTAATTGGCGTAAACGAGATTATCGACAATAATGACCTCTCGCTTGCAGTATAATCTACCGAATTGTACCAGAATAGCTTGTTGGTATCAGTGACGTAACAGATTGTATTTTATAAGGGAACCTCTAAAAATTGCACTTCGACTGTTCGAGAAGCTCACAGCTCAGTGCGAACGGTAATATTTGTAAATCAATAGCTTATCCGTTTGTGCTGAGCCTGTCGAAGCATAAATAGACAATTTTTAGAGGTTCCCATAATGGTGTTTCATTTTTGTTGGTGAAATAGTTCAACACTACTCGACTTTTTTAAGACAAATTCTGTGCATATTTCAGATAAACAAAAAAAAATCCTTATCTTACTGGCTGATGGCGAGTTTCATTCTGGAACTGAACTGGCCGAAGCGCTGAGCGTTAGTCGATCCGCCATCTGTAAACAATTAAGAGGATTGTCTGAATTGGGCTTACAGCATTCGGCAGTCAGTGGTAAAGGCTATCGACTGGATAAGCCGTTGGAATTATTGGAGCAGACTAAAATCAATGTAATGCTTAGCGAGCAGAATAAAGCCTTAATCTCAACGCTGGAAATTCATGATTCTATTAATTCCACTAACAGTTATTTGGTGGAGCAATCCCAAAATAATGCACCCTCAGGTTTTGTTTGTTTTGCAGAACATCAATCGGCGGGTAAGGGCAGGCGAGGGCGGCTATGGGTTTCACCATACGGTAGTAATATCTATATGTCGATACTCTGGCGCTTTCAGCAAGGCGGCATCGCTAGCACAGCTGGATTAAGCTTAGCTATTGGTGTCGCGGTCATCAGGGCTTTAAAGCAGCATAATATCAATGATGTAGGTTTAAAGTGGCCTAATGACATTTACTGTCAAGGCAAAAAATTAGGGGGCATACTGATCGAGGTTTCAGGCGAAGCCGATGGCCCCTGCGCCGCCGTTATTGGCCTGGGATTAAACCTGTTTATACCGGAAACTGAGGCGCAGAACATCACTCAGGCATGGACTGATCTGACCAAAATCACCGGCGAAAAACCATTGCTCAGAAATAAACTGGCGGGCACGATATTGGATCATATACTCTCTATTACTAAAGAGTTTGAAACGGTCGGCATTAAAGCTTATCTCGATGAATGGCGTAGCTACGACTGCTTGAAAGGCCGCATGGCAACGCTATTTATCGGGCAGCAACAAGTCGAAGGCACCACCTGCGGCATAGACGATAATGGCTTGTTATTGATTAAACGTTCTGATGGTGTTGTTCAAGCTTTTGCTTCGGGTGAAGTTAGTTTTAACGCTTCAATATGATTAATTTACTGATAGATATGGGTAATACCCGGCTCAAATGGGCTGTTATGCAAGATGGCGAGCTTAGTACAGGCAGGGCGCTGGTTAATCAATTGATTACCCGGCATGAACTTGTTGAAGCCTGGAAAATGCAAACGCCGCCTGAACGCCTTGTTATCGCCTGTGTCAGTGCAACTGCCTTGCTGGAACTGGTATTGACGGTAGCCGCTGAACTTTGGCCAGCTATTGATATTATTCCCGTAAAATCCCAGGCTCACGCATTCGGTGTCCATAACGCTTATCAACAACCGGAAAAACTGGGGGTTGATCGCTGGATGGCATTAGTGGCTGTCCGTAACCGTTATCATAAACCCGCTTGTATAGTTGATTGCGGCACAGCCATTACCGTGGATTTGATCGATGCCGATGGCAAACATCAAGGCGGCCTGATTTGCCCCGGATTAACGCTGATGAAAAAATCGCTGGCTACCGGCACTGAAGCACTCCAATATCAGGAAACCAACTATGTATTCGGTGCTGCAAACTTTACCGAAGCTGCCATATACAGCGGTACGTTAGCTGCCGCTGTCGGCTTAATTGAATATGTATTAACCCAGCAATCGAACCCTATGGCTGTGATATTAACTGGCGGAGATGCCGACGTTATCGCGCAACAACTTAAGTGTAAACCTATTATTGACACTGATTTAGTGTTGCGCGGCTTGGCTATAATTCTGGAGAGTAGGGTATGAAAACACTGTTTTTTCTTCTGGCACTGGCTAATGTTGCCCTGTTAATGTGGGAATATAAAGCCGGTGCTTTTATTTCTGTTAATGAAACGTCAGAACAAAATATGGGTGCGGGTCAGGAACAGATTCAACTGGTCAGTGAATTAAAAAATATCCCGCAAGCTATTGCCCCTTCACCTGCTTTAGAGCAACCCGTAGCTGAAAACACTTCCATTGACGAAGCAAGAAAATCGACTACGACATCCGAAGCAACGCCAGCGATACCGGAAAGCATTGATAAATCGACCCTGGAAAAACCTCTAGCCACAGTGTCAAATGAAAGTATTAAAGCGCATTGTTTCGAAGTTGGGCCTTTTGCCACTTCAAATGTTTATAAGACTTGGGTGACCCAAATAAAAGCTATTGGAAGCGAAATAAAACCGATAAATCGGGACGGAAAGGTAGTCAGCAATTACATGGTTTATTACCCGGCCGCAGAAACACAGAAGCAGTCTGAGGAAAATATAAAAATCTTACGAAATCATGGCTTAAAGGATTTTTGGATACTTAACGGTGAAGACAAAGGTAAAATTTCGCTCGGCTTATTCACTACGGAAGAAAGTGCATTAGTAATGAAAAACGAGTTGCTTGCAAAAGGTATCAATGCCGAAGTTAAAGCGC
>JAYTJI010000072.1:0-5391 GCA_043731245.1 Methylococcaceae bacterium
ATCCTCCTATCATGAACGAGGTTTAAGCGCTTGTCAGACTCACAACCGTTAGAAATACAGAGCTCCTTCAGACTCATTTATCATTGGAAGAGGCTGGAGCGCGTGGGAATGATGCAAATCTGGTATACTCCCATCTGAGTGACAAACCGCCTACTTTTGTAATCGATCAAGCCATACCATATTTATTTTTCAATAAAAATTTAATCTTTTTTGTCAAAAATGCCTGAGAAAAATATTCCGAAAAAGCTATTTAAGTACCGAGCTTTTAACGTAGATACGCTTCGCTTGTTTAGTTTTGGAGAGGTTTATTACGCCGATCCTGCAAAATTTAACGACCCGTTAGATTGTTGTCCAACAATCCAAATTGATGTGGATAGGAAGTAATCTTTACATCGTTCCCACGCCAGAGCGCGTGGGAACGATGTGATTAAACTTGCGCCGGTCGGGGTTTACAACCCCGACCAGAAGGTTTGAAGATAGTAGCGACCATAAAACGTGAGTGACGGGGTTGCAAACCCCATCACGCTTCGGTGGTATCAGGCAAACGCTTTTTAACGTTGAGAGCAGCAGATATAGCACATTACACCGGCAGTCGCGCCAAAAGAGGATTGGCTTTACCCAGAGGGTTTCAGCGGGTTGAGGGTTTGGCGTGTGAATAGTGTTTTCGGAGTACAAAAACATGTTTTTGTACTTGTGCCGGTCGGGGTTTACAACCCTTACCGAAACGTTTGAAGATCGTAGCGACTACAAAACGTGAGTGACGGGGTTGCAACCCCGTCACGCTTCGGGAGAGAACGCTACCACAGCTAGTGTTTGCATGTATTACCCATTCGGTAATATCTGGGAGCAATAATAAAAAAAATGTAACTATTCAGCGAAAAATAATTAAAAAATGCTTGACACGGTTTTTAGTTAAAAAACCAAAATCTGGGCAGCACCGCCAAGCGGGCGCTAAAAGGCCAAACACAGCTTATATTGGGCCAATTCGCCAAGTTAAAATCGAACAACATAGGCGGTCAGCACCTAAAAAATCACCAGCCTCATAACGCAGCCAGAGCGACAAAATTGGCCGTTTAAAGCCGGGGTTATAATAGCGGCTATTGAAACTTAGCCCAGGCTTACCCAATTGACTGTTGATAATATCGACGTTGGCGCAACGATAAACAAAGTCCAGGAACTCCTTGCCCAGGAACCGGCTCTTTCGCCTGCCTTGCGTTCAACGCTGGACGTCCTGTTATTGGTGGTGCAATTATTGGCCAACCGCTTAGGCCTTAACAGCCGCAATAGCAGTAAACCCCCTTCAACAGATTTTGTCAAAGGCGACAAAAAACCGAAAGACGGCACCAACAAACCCGGCGGCCAAGCCGGAAGGGTCGGTACGACCTTAAGCAAAGTGAGCGACCCCGACGAAATCAAGCTGCTCGACGTGGATCGAGCCAGCCTCCCCCCCGGACAATACCGCGACATCGGCTTTGAATCCCGCCAAGTGTTTGATATTGACATTCAGCGACTCGTCACCGAATACCGGGCCAAAATCTTGGAGGATGACAAGGGCAGGCGCTATACCGCGCCGTTTCCTGCGCAAGTCACCAAAGCGGTTCAATACGGTAACGGCGTCAAGGTGCAGGCCGTGTATTTGTCGCAATTCCAACTACTGCCTTATCAACGGGTACAAGATTATTTTAAGGAACAAATCGGCTTGCCGATCAGTTCGGGCTCCGTGTTTAATTTTAACCAACAGGCGTTTGACCTGTTGGCGGCGTTTGAGCTAACACTGATCGCTAAGCTGATTGCCGCCCCCTTGGTGCATACCGATGAAACCGGTATCAATATCGGCGGTAAGAGGCAGTGGCTACATTGTGCGTCAACTGACCGGCTGACCCTGTTTTACGCCCATGCCAAGCGTGGCACCGAGGCGATGGATGCGAAAGGGGTGTTGCCAAAATTCAAGGGCATCCTCTGCCACGACCATTGGAAACCCTATTATCACTACACCGGATGCCTGCACTCGCTCTGCAATGCACACCATTTGCGTGAGCTGGAGCGTGCTTTCGAACAGGACGGACAGCAGTGGGCGAAAGCCATGCAGGACTTGCTGCTGGAGATCCTGAGGGATGTCAAAGCTCAAGACGCCAACGCGCTGCCCGCCGAAAAAGCCCAGTATTACACCGAATGCTACCGTCACCTGCTTAAACAGGCGGAAATTGAATGCCCGCCACCGGATGAAACACGGCCACCAGGACGACGGGGACGCCTCAAACGCAGCAAGGCACGAAACCTATTGGAGCGGCTACAGCTCTTTGAGCAGGATGTGCTCAGGTTTATGGTCAACCCCCTGGTTCCTTTTACCAATAACCAAGGAGAGAACGATATTCGGATGACCAAAGTGCAGCAAAAAATATCGGGCTGTTTTCGCTCTCAAGAAGGTGCGGATATCTTTTGCCGTGTCCGCAGCTATTTGTCGACATGCCGGAAAAATGAGGTCTCCGCCACTCAGGCGCTGACGCTATTGTTCAACGGTGAGTTGCCTGAATTTATGCGTTGAAAAGGACTGTTGAAGTAGCCCGAGAAAATTTCGGTGAATAGTTACAAAAAAACCAACATTAGTCCATCGAAGTCGTTTGGGTTTACTTTGTTCACCCCCAACAAAAAACTCGACATACGGGATGCCTTTGGTCTTTATGCCAGTCCGAATCATCGCAATTGAGCAAGGTCATTGAGCTTTTTTACCCCCCTTTCAATTTCAGCTTCTCGCCATTTATTGCCTTCTTCAAGGTTTTTAATAAAATATTGAGGGCTTTTTAGAGGAAAAACAACCCCGTCAAGAAAAGAAGCATGAAATACTATAGATGCAAATAGTTTTATTATCTCTTCTATAGTTTCGATGCTACTTTCTATGTCTGAATCAAAACTATCGCCCGTATTGCCATTTTTTTGCTGTTCATGCTCATTAATTATCGATTCTAAGTCTCTGTGAGCTTTTAGTTTATTTCTCCGTGTTCTAATAGTTTCAATATTGCTTCCCAATTGTTTCAAGTTTAATTCAAATGCTATAAATTTTTGGTTTCCACTCTCTTTTCTTGACTTGTCAAGTAATTTCGATTCGTCATAGTAACCATGTTTTAAACGATGATCCCTTATTTCTTTTAAGTCACTTTGTAATCGGTAAAGTGTGCTGTTTTCATTTTTACCCGTTTTTTCTTTATCAGTTAATCGGCTGATAGTAATAACAAAGTCATCTCTAAGTGATTCAATAAAAACAGAGTATATTAAATCCGATGCCTCCCATAACGTATTAGCACTGCTTGGCTCCTTGAATAACGCACAGTAAATGAGCCACTTTGTATTAAGCACACTAAATTCATTTAGTATAGATTCATAGTTTATTCGGAATTTCTCACTTAAATCGTTTTTCTTATGCAGCATATTTTCTTTCCCCTACGAGCTATCGTTTTTATTTTAACGCGTTTTTAATCGAACCTATAAAATATCGGATTTAGACAAATCCCCAGATTCTGCTATGCTTCATGTAGGCTAATTGCTTACGGGTTATTGAGTGGCTTATAAAAGGGGAGAGAAAAGCCTGCCCACCCTCTTATCATCAAACATAACAATTTTAATAAAATGAGAAACTATCATTTACAAGCACAATTAGAATTACAAAACTATCAAACAAATCACGTTTTACATTTGCTTATGACGATATTTACCGGGGGGCTTTGGTTTATCGTTTGGGCGTTGGTGAGTCATTCTAATTCGAGCAAAAGAGAAGCGCTTGTTTATAATGCAATGCGGGAAAACGACCCAAATAACGATAAATACAAACCGGATTACAAAGGGTACGCGATCCTGTTTGGCTTGTTTTGCGCGTTGATTATTTTTGTTGTTAGCTTGGTGGCGAAATGAAGCGAACACGCAACGCGATAAGGTGCGCTAACGTATAAGGCCATAAGATGAGCTAAACATAGGATGCTGCCGACGTAAGGAGGCGCATCGTTCGAGTCATTCATTGGTATCAATGTTAAATTCCCCTGAATATCCCCAAGCGGCGGGATAAAAGCCTTGCCTCACAAACTGGTGAAAACTCGAATGCGGCCAACTCGTAAGGCACAATAGGCGATAGCCGTATTGCGCCGGATGATCGACTCCGCTGTGGCGCTACAAGACTAAATTGCTCTAGCCAGCTTTTCAGTAGCTATGAGGCGTTAACTCCAGCAAAGCAGCTTTGGCTTCAGACGGAATTTCCAGTTTTAAAAGTGACGAAGAACGATTAAATTATTTATACTTTATGAGCAAATGATCCAAGAAGAGGAAAAATAAGGTATGCAGTATCATTTTGAATGGGATCCAGTTAAAAATAAAACCAATTTAAGAAAACATGGCATCAGTTTTGAAGAAGCCACTGAAATATTTCTCGATCCTTTACAATTATCCATGCCTGATACTGAACATAGTGAATTAGAAGAGCGCTGGATTACACTGGGAAATACCCAGGCACACCAATTATATTTAGTTGTGCATACCTTTATGACTCATCACCAAGACCAAGTAACCATACGCATTATTTCAGCAAGACCGGCGACTCGACATGAACAACAACAATATGAGGGCTCATGATGAAAGACGAATATGATTTTTCCAATGCAGAGCGTGGGCGTTTTTATCGCTCTGATGCGCAATTAAATATCCCAGTTTATTTAGATCAAGATGTTGAAAGTTGGTTTGCCGAGAAGGCAAAAATTAAAGGCGTTAATCTACAGTCTTTAATTAATGAATTGTTGCGTAAAGACATATCATTAATACAAGAAGTTACGGGCAAAGGATAAGCTTTAATACAAGGTTGGTTTCTGCGCTGATCGGGGGGTTGCAACGGGTGCGATTAAAAGTGCGGTTTAACCTCAGGCTAGCAATTGGGTAGGGTGCGCTGTGCGCACCTTTTCGGCGACAAAGGTGCCGTGTGGTGCGCACAGCGCACCATACCCGAATAAAAAAACCGCATTTTTAATCACACCCGCTGACCCCTGTACTTATGTAATTTTTGGCGCCATGGGAAATCTCTCCCGCGTTAAGTTAATGTCGGCGCTGTATCACCTTGATGTTGCCAATGGATTGCCTGAAGGCACGCGTATTTTGGCGATAGGCCGCACAGACCCTGGGATCAGAAAAAATGGCTGGCGGAAGTCAGAGATATGGTCCAAGCCAAAGCGAGTGACGATTTTGATGAATGGGTTTTCCAGCGTTTCAAGGCCGTATTTATGGGAAATCGCTAAAACAAACGCAATATATGCCGGAATGATTGAGTTACGACAAGAATCAATCCAGGAGGCTGTCCGAGAACTCGGTTATAAAAATTATAGATGCCATATGTTGTGGTAGTTAAAGTTAAAATTA
>JAYTJI010000073.1:0-11235 GCA_043731245.1 Methylococcaceae bacterium
GATTTTTATCTGGCACGTCCGCGCGGCGGATTCGTTGTGTATTTGCCGTTAGGCAATCCACCATAACCGGGATGATCTAAGCTCGTGTCCGGTGGCATCAGGCCAATGGCGTTGGATGAGATTGAATAGATTGACTTGGTATATATGTGTACCTTACACTGAACAAGTAATTATTTTTTAAGGTGATGTGTCATGACGGCTGTAACATTCGATACGCTCAAATTTGTTGAAAAACTTAAATCGGCTGGCGTACCTGAAGAACAGGCTAAAGCAATTTCGGAAGCCTTTCGTGATGCGACCGGTGAAGCAGATTTAGCAACAAAGCGTGACCTTAAAGACTTTGAGTTAAGGGTTGAGGCGCGTATCGATAAGCTTGACACTCGAATAGGGGGGGGAATTGATGCTTGTAAAATGGATGTTGGGCGTTATTATTGCTGCTGAGGCTATGACATGGTTTATCAAGCTGTTTACATAGTGCTATTGCCCTAAGGTTTTGGACATAACTATAATGGTGTGTGCTTTTTTGTATGAGCATGAAGTTATGGCAATGTTATAATCAAGCCCTTAATCGGAATTAGCCGGAGCAAGCACATGTCTTATTCGATACCACGCGATGTGTTTCTGTTACTCGAAGCAGCGTTTAATCAGGATAGGGAAAAAGCGGAAATTTTCGCCAAAGCAATAGAAGGCTCTATTCAGGCCATTGAGAATCAGGCTGATGAGCGTATTACCCACAAAAAAGAAGCGCTTAAATCGGAGTTGTACAACGAATTACGGACAGAATTAGCGACCAAGGAATTTGTGCGTGCGGAGATTAGTGAGGTTCGCGCGGAGATTAGCGAAGTTCGTGCCGAGATTAGTGAGCTTCGTGCGGAGATTAGAGTGGTTCGTGAAGAGCTTAAACATAATGCTTTGTTGTTAAAAATATTGATTGGGGTTGCCGTTTTTGGGTTGACCTTATTCAATCCGGCGTTCGTTAAGTTAGTCGAAATAGTTATGAAATAAAGCAGTCAGTTTGTAGCCCGTCAGTTCTCAGGGATTGAGTGGTTTTTATGCCCATATAGCACACTAAATAACATCTAGCTGGCTGCTTTATACACCCTTCAGAAGCTGTAAAAAATCCTGACACTTCATCCTTCGCATTCGGAGTAGCATCACTACACCCTCACTTGGACTTTTCAGTGGATTTTTTATTTTACATTTGTAAAGCCCATGATGGTTGCTATACAAGTCAAAAACCATAAAAATTATTAACGATATCATCGCTATTGAAACGATTGCGGAAGGTCATGGCATTAGAGAGCTTGCTCAATTACGAGAACGTTATGGCTACGGGAATTGGCGTAAGAAAAAAGGTATCACCGTTATAGAATTGCCCGATGGCACAATTGCAAAAGCTGAAGTTCATTGGTACGAAGCACATGGTATTGGAAAAGTTAAGTTGAAAATAAAGAGGTGGTTATGAGATTCGTGGTTTGTATTGACAATTCCGGGCTTGGTGATTTTTCGGTAGATGATTTAACCATTGGTCGTCTTTATGAGGTGATCGACGATGTTGATATGTATGGTATGTTGAGAATTATTGATGATTCAGGCGAAGATTATCTTTATCCGATTGTATTATTTGAACCTGTAAATATTCCTGATACCGCAGCTGAAAAATTGCACCGTGCCTTTAGTCGTTAGTCGTTAGTCGGGCAAGGTGAAGCCGAAATCAAATCAAAAAATTGTTAAATTAGTCAAATTAATTATGAAATAAATCACATAGCGTGAATTTAATACAAACCACCCAGTTCTTCGGTGATTGAGTGGTTTTTTATGTCCGCCGACCCCGCTTAAATAGTGTTTAACTGACCCTTTTATTTTGCCTGTCCAAAGCTGTAAAAATTATTGACACTAAATGGCGGTAGTCGGAATATTTAGCTTAGATTAATCCCTCCTTAGATTTAACCTGCTTATAGTGCGATTCAGTAGTAAGTTAAGCAACACACTCGCTACTAAATACAGCATTGAGAAAGCATCGTTTTTGTGGTGTAATGTTACCGTTTTACGTCTTAGTGCGCCTCTTGTTTTCGTATGCTTGACATAAGGGGATGGGATCAAAGCAACTTGATTTGGAGAGTAGGCTTCAACTATGCAATTTATTATTAAAAAAGGTTTGGATTTGCCCATAACGGGCGGGCCTAAACAAGTTATTGAGGATGGCAATAAGGTTACAACTGTTGCGATTCTGGGGATGGATTATGTAGGCATGAAGCCTACCATGATGGTTAATGAAGGGGATACGGTCAAGCTGGGCCAGGTACTCTTTGCTGACAAGAAAAATCCTGGTGTTTTATTTACTTCACCTGGCGCGGGTGTCGTTAAAGCTATCAATCGCGGTGCTAAACGGGCATTGCAATCGGTTGTTATTGAAATCAAAGGCGCTGCACAGGTATCGTTCAACAAATACAATGAGTCCGAGCTTAGCAACTTAACAGTTGAACAGGTTAAAGAAAATCTGGTGGCTTCTGGTTTGTGGACAACAATACGGTCACGTCCTTACGGCAAAACGCCTGCTATTGACAGTAAACCGAGTTCTATTTTTGTTACAGCTATTGATACCAGGCCGTTAGCGGCAGATCCTGCGGTGATTATCAGAGCGCGGTCAAATGACTTTAATAATGGTTTGGCGGTTATTGCCAAGCTGAGCGAAGGTAAAACTTACGTTTGCAAAGCGTCAGGTGCAGATATTGTCGTTAGTAATGTAGCCACAGTCGCCGAATTTTCGGGGCCACATCCGGCTGGCCTGCCAAGTACACATATTCATTTTATTGACCCCGTCAATATCAATAAATGTGCTTGGCATTTGGATTATCAGGCAGTCATCGCAATGGGTGCATTATTTACCACCGGTAAATTGAATGTCGAAAGAGTGGTCTCGTTGGCGGGCCCTGCTGTCAAAAATCCAAGATTGCTCCGTACTCGAGTTGGTGCTAATACCAATGAGCTGGTTGCTGGTGAATTGGCGGATGATTTCGAAAGTCGCGTGATTTCAGGTTCTGTATTGTATGGACATACGGCGACTGATTGGGCTGCATACTTAGGTTGCTACAGTAACCAGCTTTCTGCGTTGCAAGAAGGACGTGCCCGCGAATTGTTTGGCTGGATTGTGCCGGGTAAAGACAAGTTTTCGGCGCTTAATGTTTATACATCCAGTGTGGATCGTAAAAATAATCGTCTTTTTCCATTAACAACGGATAAAAACGGCAGTAACAGAGCAATTGTGCCTGTTGGTATTTACGAAACCGTCATGCCTATGGATATTTTGCCAACACCGTTACTAAAATCATTAGTGGTCGGTGATTCGGATCAGGCGCAATTATTAGGTTGTTTGGAGCTTGATGAAGAAGATGTCTCCTTATTTACGTTTGTGGATCCAGGTAAACATGACTTCGGTCCTGTGCTGAGAGCGAATTTAACTAAAATCGAGAAGGAAGGATAATGTCGGCTAGAGAAATTTTAGATAGTATAGAGCCACATTTTACAAAAGGCGGGCGCTTGGAAAAGTATTACGGTCTCTATGAGATGGTCGATACTTTTATTTATACACCGGCTGATGTAACACGGGGTTCTACTCATGTTCGTGATGGTAATGACCTGAAACGAACCATGACTTTTGTGGTAATAGCAACGCTGTTTTGTGTGCTGATGGCGATGTATAACACCGGTTATCAGGCTAATTTGGCAATGGAGTCCATGGGTTTAGAGAAAATAGGTAACTGGCGCAGTGTCCCGATGATGCTATTCGGGTATAGCACGATGAATCCATTTTCTAATCTGGCTCATGGTGCGTTGTACTTTTTACCTGTTTACATTACTACTTTGGCTATAGGTGGTATTTGGGAAGTCGTGTTTGCCACAGTGCGAGGACATGAAGTCAACGAAGGCTTTTTGGTTTCATCCATGTTGTATGCCTTGATTATGCCGCCTGATATGCCTTTATGGCAGGTTGCTCTGGGTATTTCTTTCGGTATTGTTATCGGTAAGGAAGTCTTCGGGGGCACAGGTAAAAACTTCTTAAATCCTGCGTTGACCGGACGGGCGTTTTTATATTTCGCTTATCCGGCATCTATGACAGGTGATTCTATCTGGGTCGCTGTCGATGGCTATACGCGTGCTACACCTTTAGGCATTGCAGCAAATGGCGGTCTTGATGCCGTGTATGCGGCGGATTACAGCTGGATGCAAACATTTTTTGGTTTTGAACCCGGTTGTTTGGGTGAAACATCGACCCTAGCCATTTTAATTGGTGCGGCATTCTTGTTGTATACGCGGGTTGCATCTTATCGAATTATGGGCGGTGTATTTGCCGGCATGGTGGCTACCTCGTTGTTGTTTAACGTTATTGGCAGTGATACCAATCCGATGTTTGCTTTGCCTTGGTATTGGCATTTAACTCTAGGTGGATTTGCTTTCGGTATGGTTTATATGGCAACCGATCCAGTGAGTGCGGCAATGACTAATACCGGTCGCTGGGTATTCGGGGCATTAGTGGGCGGTATGACCGTGTTAATCAGAGTTGTTAATCCTGCGTTTCCAGAAGGTATTATGCTGGCAATTCTATTTTCAAACATGTTTGCGCCGACGATTGATTATTTTGTCATTCAGGCCAATATCAGAAGAAGGATGAAACGTCATGCTTGATAAAAAAGAAGCCTGTAAATATCTCGAAGGCGTCTGTGCGGCGCTCGATAAAAATGAGCAATATCAAAAATTTAAGATATATAAAGATAAAGTTCTTGCTTTAGGTAATGACAGCTTAGAAAAAACCATTGCCATTGCTGTTGCGCTTTGTCTGGTTTGTGCTGTACTGGTTTCATTTGCAGCGGTTGCTTTAAAGCCGCTACAAGTAAACAACAAAGCGGCAGATATGAAGAAAAATATTCTTGATGTTGCTGGCTTGCTTGAAGACGGTGCAAATATTGATAAGGCATTTGCTGAAAAAATTGAGGCAAAAATTGTTGATCTGGAAACTGGCGATTATGTTGAAAACATCAATGCCGATGAGTTCGATCAACGCAAGGCAGCCAAAGATCCGGCGCAAAATGTCGCTATCCCAAAGGATAAAGATATTGCGCATATTAGAGTAAAAGCTAAATACGCAAAAGTCTTCTTAGTTAAAGAGTCTGGTGCGCTTAAGTCAATTATTCTGCCTATGCACGGTTATGGCTTATGGTCTACTTTATATGGTTTCTTGTCTATTGATGCCGATGGTCAAACTGTGCAAAGTATCAACTTTTACGATCAAGCAGAAACTCCAGGTTTGGGCGGCGAAGTAGTTAATCCTAACTGGCGTGCCTTGTGGAAAGGCAAGAAAGTTTATGCTGAAACCGATCAGCCTTCTTTAGACAAAGGTTTAATTACTGAGGCTGATAAAGGTGAAGCTGCCTTGAGTTTAATTAAAGGGTCAGTGGATAACACAAGGCCAGGCTCTCAATATCAGGTAGATGGTCTTGCGGGAGCAACTTTAACCAGTAACGGTGTTACTAATCTGGTCAGATACTGGATGGGTAAAGAAGGTTTTTCTCCGTATTTAAAGAAAGTAAGAATAGTTAAAGGGGTTAAGTCATGAGTGCGGTATTAAATGATGAAACAAAAAAAGTACTAGTTACGCCACTAGTCAACGACAATCCTATTACCCTGCAAGTGCTGGGTATTTGTTCGGCCTTGGCGGTGACATCACAAATGTCAACATCGCTGATTATGGCGCTTGCGTTGACATTGGTAACTGCGTTTTCGAGTGCCGCAATTAGTGCGATCAGAAACCATATTCCAAGCAGCATCCGGATTATTGTGCAAATGACCATTATTGCTTCATTGGTTATTGTGGTTGATCAAATCTTAAAAGCCTTTGCTTATGAAGTTAGTAAGCAATTATCGGTATTTGTTGGTTTGATTATTACCAACTGCATCGTTATGGGACGTGCTGAAGGCTATGCGATGAAGAATCCGCCTTTGGAAAGTTTTATGGACGGTATCGGTAATGGTTTGGGTTATAGCTTGATATTGATTATTGTGGCATTTTTTAGAGAGACTTTGGGCTCTGGTAAATTGCTGGGCATCGAAGTCTTCAAGCTGACGAAGGATGGTGGCTGGTATGATCCTAATGGCTTGATGTTATTACCGCCCAGCGCATTTTTTATCATCGGTTTGATTATCTGGGCTGTGCGTCAATGGAAACCCAATCAAGTTGAAAAGGTTGAGTTCAAGATCATGTCGATTGCTCATGGTGAAGGAGGACATCACTAATGGAAGCTTATATTAGTTTATTTGTTAAGGCCGTCTTTATTGAAAATCTGGCACTGTCCTTCTTTTTGGGGATGTGTACCTTTATAGCGGTATCAAAGAAGATTGCCACTGCTATGGGTTTGGGTGTCGCAGTCATGGTGGTACAAGCGATTACCGTACCTGCCAATAATATTGTTTACCATGCCTTATTAAAAGAAGATGCTTTGTCTTGGATGGGTATAAAAGGCGTTGATTTAAGCTTTTTAGCATTGTTAAGCTGTATCGGTATGATTGCAGCATTGGTACAGATTCTTGAAATGATTCTGGATAAATTCTTTCCGGCACTGTATCACGCTTTAGGCGTTTTTCTGCCTTTAATTACGGTAAACTGCGCGATTCTTGGCGGTAGTTTATTTATGATTGAACGGGACTATAATTTCGGGGAAAGCGTCACTTACGGTGTGGGTAGTGGTTTGGGCTGGGCGTTGGCTATCACTGTTATGGCTGGTGTACGCGAAAAACTTAAATACAGTGATATTCCCGCCGGTTTGCAAGGTCTGGGCATTACTTTTATTACTGCGGGTCTGATGTCGCTTGGCTTCATGGCTTTCTCTGGAATCCAACTTTAAGAAGGTAGTGTAATGCTGGAAATTCTATTAGGGATCATTATTTTCACGGCTTTTGTTATTGCGCTGGTATTTGTTATTATCGGTGCAAAAAGCAAATTGGTCGCTGAAGGAGATGTTGAGATCCTGATCAATAATGAAAAGAAAATTCATGTGCCTGTAGGGTCAAAACTATTAACGGCGTTAGCTGATAATGGCTTGTTTGTATCATCAGCCTGCGGCGGTGGTGGAACTTGCGCCCAGTGTAAAGTTGTCGTGCATTCAGGCGGCGGCGAAATTTTGCCCACAGAACTGACGCATATTACTAAACGCGAAGCCGCTCACGGCGAACGTCTTTCCTGTCAAGTGTCGGTAAAACATGACATGAGCATAGAAGTCGAAGACGATGTGTTTGGTGTTAAAAAATGGGAATGTACTGTTAAATCAAACCATAACGTTGCGACCTTCATTAAAGAGTTGGTGCTTCAGTTACCGGCAGGCGAGGAAATTAACTATAGGGCGGGCGGTTATATTCAAATTGAATGTCCTCCGCACATTGCCAAGTACAGTGATTTTAACGTTGAAGAAAGATTCCGTGATGATTGGGATAAATTCAAGTTATGGCGTTACGTATCTGAAGTCAAAGAACCGGCATTGCGTGCCTATTCGATGGCAAGCTACCCTGAAGAAAAAGAAATTATGCTGAACGTTCGTATCGCGACGCCGCCTCCGGGTGCTCCTGATAGTGTACCGCCAGGTATCATGTCTTCTTATATTTTTGACTTGAAGCCTGGCGATAAATGCATTATTTCAGGGCCTTATGGTGAGTTCTACGCTAAAGAAACTGATGCGGAAATGGTTTTTGTGGGTGGCGGTGCCGGTATGGCACCTATGCGTTCACACATTTTCGATCTATTACGTAGACTTAAATCAAAACGTAAAATCACTTTCTGGTACGGTGCCCGTAGCAAACGCGAAATGTTCTATGTAGAAGATTTTGATATGCTGGCGAAAGAAAATGATAATTTCGAATGGCATGTTGCCTTGTCTGACCCGTTACCTGACGATAACTGGGATGGTTATAAAGGTTTTATTCATAATGTGCTGTTTCAAGAGTTCATTAAAAACCATCCTGCGCCGGAAGATTGTGAGTTCTATATGTGTGGGCCGCCGATTATGAACACTTCTGTCATTAACATGTTGCTGGATAATGGCGTAGAGCCGGAAAACATTATGTTGGATGACTTTGGCGGTTAATGGTTAGGCTTTCTCTGTATAAGAATTATGTTGTCCATATTTGCAGGGAAAGTGTTTTGAAGTAGACCTATAAATATTGGTAGAACCGGGGATTAGCATTTAATTTCTATAGCCTCATCGGAAATCATACAGACGCTTTTAGTGTCTGTATGATTCTTTAATTCAGCTTAAGGATCAGGCAATGAAAAAAAGTACCACTACATGGGTCTTGGTTCTAAGTTTATTGACTATCAATGCCTCAGCCGCAATGCGATGCGGGCACAAGCTGGTTCAGTTGGGTGATTATAAAGGTGATGTGCTTGCCCGATGTGGTGAGCCGGAATCCATTGAAAATCGCACTAAAATTATGGGCAGTACGCTACATCATCCAAATAGAACCCTTGATATTCAACAATATGAAGAAATTCAAATAGAAGAATGGGTGTATAATTTCGGCTCATCGCGGTTGCAACAATACCTCCGTTTTGAAAATGGTCAGTTAAAAGAAATTAATAGTTTAGGGCGAGGGCATTAAAGCTTTAAACTGGCAATGGATTATTCTTGTCATTTAGACCAATTTAAGCCTGATTAATAGCATTAAATCGGATGAATACTTTTAAAAGCCCTAATCAACTGAGGTACTTGCAAAAAGCATGTAATGTGGTTCGACAAGCTCACCACGAACGGAAAAGTAGAAAGTCTCAACGCAACCACCGTTCGCCCTGAGCATGTCGAAGGGCAGTTACCTAGAGTTTTGCAAGTGCCTCAACTTACATTATTAAGAGAGGAAACGGGATGACTTATTTTTTAGTAACTTTTGTACTTATGCTGATTGTTATTGCAATTATGGCAATAGGTGTTATTTTTGGCAGACGTGCCATAAAAGGCTCATGCGGTGGCGGAATGAGCAAAGCGGAATGTGTTTGTATAGAAAAATGTGATAAAAGAAAGAAAATGGAAGCAGATGCTCAATTAACGCAGGGATGATTTTTGGTAAAGAACACCCACTATAATAATAAACGAGGAGTTCATCATGTTAGCAAAAATTACTGTAGCAGATTATATGACTAAACGATTAGTCACACTCACCAAAGACACCAATGTAATTGATGCCATCAAGAAAATGCTGGATCATAAAGTCACTTGCGCTCCGGTTATTGATGTAAATGGTCAGTTAATCGGCATGTTTTCTGAAAAAGATGGCATGAAGGTTTTTTTAGAAAGTGTTTACAATCAAGGTATGAGCGGCAAAGTCGGCGATTATATGACGACAGAAACTATAAGTGTTGATGCCAAGTCCAGTATTGTCGATCTGGCAGAAAAATTTCAGAAGTCTTCGGTTAGAAGTTTTCCGGTATTTCAAAATGGTGACTTTGTTGGCGTTATTAGTCGTGTAGATGTTTTAAAAGCTCTAGTGACTATTTAGTAAGATGTCTCAAGGTAGTTATGACATGCAAACCTTTTATTGGCATGACTACGAAACCTTCGGCATTGATCCCCAGCGAGACCGGCCTGTACAATTTGCCGGACTGCGCACAGATGCTGATTTTAATGTCATTGATGATCCTTTGGTTGTTTATTGCAAGCCATCGCCCGATTGCCTTCCTAATCCAGATTCCTGTCTAATTACCGGCATTACTCCTCAGTTGGCTGAACAAAAAGGCGTTTGCGAGGCTGAATTTATTGCCCGGATACACCAGCAAATCGCCCAACCTAATACTTGTACCCTGGGATATAACAATCTTCGTTTTGATGATGAAGTTACCCGTAACTGTCTGTATAGTAATTTTTATGACCCCTACGCTCGCGAATGGCAAAATGGTAATTCCCGCTGGGACATTATTGATGTTGTTAGAGCCGCAAGAGCGTTGCGGCCTGAAGGCATAAAGTGGCCTGTCAATGAAGAGGGTAAACCTAGCTTAAGACTGGATCAATTAACAATCGCCAATGGCATCGTGCATGAATCGGCGCACGATGCACTGTCAGATGTCCATGCCACGATAGGCATGGCTCATTTAGTTAAACAAGCGCAGCCAAAACTCTTTCAGTTTCTCTTGCAGCATCGCTTTAAAGCTAAAGTCTTGGAGTTACTTCAGCTGGGCAGTTTTAAACCCATAGTGCATATTTCCGGTAAATATACCGCTGTTAAAAACTGTCTGGCCATTGTCTTGCCCGTTTGTAAACATCCGACCAATACCAATGGCATCATTGTTTATGATCTGTCCGTTGACCCTGAACCACTGCTGTCCTTATCGATAGAAGACATTCAGCAACGGCTGTTTACTGCAACGGTTGATTTGCCCGAAGGTGTGGTGAGAATACCGTTAAAAACAGTGCATATTAACAAATGCCCTGTATTAGCCCCCGTGTCGGTTATCAAGCCTGATGATGCACAAAGGCTGGCTATTGATTTGGCTTTGTGCCGGATAAATATTGACAGGATTAAAGCGGCAAAAGGGTTGGCTGAAAAGTTGGCTGCCGTGTTTAGTGGTCACGTATATTCTGAACAGAATTCTGATCCGGATTTGGCTATTTATAGCGGCGGATTTTTTTCTGAAGCGGATAAGCAGAAAATGGCAAAAATCAGAGCTTCATCTCCCGATCAGTTAGCAAAATCGGAGTTCAGATTTACTGACCCCCGCCTATCTGTAATGCTATTTAGATATCGGGCCCGTAATTATCCGGAAACATTGAGCGCTGATGAACAACTGGGATGGAATGAATTTTGTGTGAGTCGGTTAACAGGCCGTCAAGCAGGCGCTGGCATTACACTTGATGCCTATCTGGCACGATTACAGGAATTACGAAATGACAAAAATGCCAGGACGGATATTATTGATGCCTTAGACGCTTATGCCGTTAAGTTGTGCAAAGATTAACAGTGTCAATGTTCAAATTCTAAAACTCTAAGGGGTCGTAACTCAATTCCGCCTACAGAAGCAAAACAACTTTATCTCAATACGTTTTCATCAGGCCATCCAGTGTCAATCCGCAGCTGGGTACAAAAGCCCGCATAAAAAATATCACTTCCGGTTGCTCTGATGCACCGATGGCTAGCGCCAGTTGCTCGGCGGCTGTTTCAAATTCTGTATTTCCGGCCTTTAATTCCGCCTGACATTTAAGA
>JAYTJI010000074.1:0-2004 GCA_043731245.1 Methylococcaceae bacterium
GCATTTGTTTGTTTTGCCATTAGCTAATTCACTGCTTAGTTGCATTATAACATATTGATTATAAATATTAAATGTGTTTTTCGGTCAGGCACTAATTAAGGCGGTTTTCTTTCGTCCAAAGCTTCCCGAAAGCAAAACATTCCGTTGTGCGCGTTGCTCTTCGGTCTCTGCACACTCTGAACGTACCATAGAAGCGTGGCGCAGAGGTATACCCAAGCTCTACTGTTCAAAGTGCCATCATCTTTGGCTTCAATCCCGGCCTCGCAGTCAGTTCGCAAGCTCGCAAAGATCTTCTAGTGGTTGTCTATCTGTATTTTTCTTAACTGTTGCGTTGCCATCGGCAGTTGTTGGGTTGCTGAAATTGCTTGCCTAACAATGTGCGCTCGACCGGAACGCGGTCATGTAGCTGTTTTGTATTTTTAAGACTTAGCCGCGACTCCTAAATCCGGTTTTTTTCAGGATTTTAGTGCTATACAACACATCACAACCTTGATTAAAATCACCGAGCAAATCAGCAATCTGCTGTATTTGTTGATCAACGTCTTCCTGGCTTTTGCCATGAACCATGGCAAACAGGTTATAAGGCCATTCGGGTAAATGCCGGGGGCGGTGGTAGCAATGGCTGACAAAATCCAGTTGCCCGACTTTTTGCCCCAACTCATCAATGATTTTGTCGGGAACATTCCACACGGTCATGCCGTTAAAACGATAACCCAGTTTATAGTGATTGGGTACTGCGCCGATGCGACGGATAACGCCTTGTTCCTGCATTGCCGCCATACGTTCCATAACCTCTTTAGCCGTTAAGCCCAGCTGTTCGGCAAGGTATTGATAAGGTTGTGGGGTTAGCGGCAGTCCGGCTTGGGTTGCACGCATAATCAACAGATCTGTTTCATCAAGCGTGTCCATCAGGCTTCCAGCCTTAAGCCAACAAAATATTCGTTGATTTTGGGCATGTTGTAGACAGTCAGGCCAGTTTGTTGCTCTATCGCGGTAATGGTTTTCTGGATTTGTTCAGGCGTTTCTGTCGCAATCACAAACCACATGTTAAGCGCATGGTTACGCGCGTAATTATGCGCCACTTCAGGGAAGGCATTAATGATGTCGGTGACTTCAGCAAAACGTTCCGGTGGCGCTTTAACGGCTGCCAGAGTTAATGCGCCGCCCATCAGTTCGGCGTGATAAAGCGGACCGAAGCGGGTCAAGGCGCCATTATCCAGCAGTGCCTGTAGTCGCTCAATAAGTATAGGTTCGGTTAATCCCAGTTGTATCGCAACCTGTTGATAAGCTGCGTCACAGATAGGAAAACCTTCTTGCAGGGTATTGATGATGAGGCGATCTATTTCATCCATGTGTCAAAACTTGCGAGATGTGGTGGGAGCGCGCTCTTCGCGGCTAAAGCCGCTCCCACATTGATAAATGGCACCACGTTGTTTAAAACAGCGGCGACTGAATAAGATTTCCCGGTCAAATCCTGCCAAACCACAGGCAACGCTGAGCTGTTCCAATTGCATCAGCACTGTCGCCCGGTCTTTGCCATGAATCATGCAATACAGATTATAAGGCCATTCAGCTTGCCGGGGGCGTTGATAACACAGCGTTACAAAGTCAAACTGGCTGATATGTCCACCCAGTTGTTTAATTAAATTATCGGGTACATTCCAGACTATCATGGCATTGGCGCGGTAACCGAGTTGGTGATGTTTGACGATCACGCCCATGCGCTTAATCAGCCCTTTTTGTTTAAGGTTAGCCAGGCGTTCAATCACCTCAGCTTCAGGCATGTCCAGTTCGAGGCCTATTTCAGTGTAAGGTCTTGAGCAAACAGGTAACCCCAGCTGAACCCGTTCCAGCAGTTGGCGGTCGCGGACATCAAGCATGATTCAAATCCAGCTTAAAGCCCAAATCAATAAAAAAATCATCCAGCAAGGGCAATGATAGGGTTTTGTAGCCGGTTTCCTGCTCTATCGCGTCGAGGACGGCTTGCAGATGCCCGGCATCGGC
>JAYTJI010000075.1:0-1483 GCA_043731245.1 Methylococcaceae bacterium
CTTGGTTGATCAAGCCGTGTAATTTGAAAAAACCGAATGAACTTTTCTTTATCTGCGGCTTCAATGCCTAAGAGCGCCACTTGTAATGGACGGCTGCCAGCTCCACTTTTTCTTTCAAGCTGAAGATTATTTTGTTGCATTTGTAATACCATTTTATTCAACCTGTGGCGAATTAAAATAACTTTACAATCGTTACCAGGATATTTCAGTTACCTGTACCCTTAAAACCATCCAGTGAGTGACTCATTATTAACCCTAGGATTAGGTATTAACTATAGTTGATATTACTCCGACTTGCAGAAGATTTCATGGTTTTATTTTTAATCTGAATCACAAAAAAGTTAAGGGGGGAACCCTGCTAATTATATATATATCAATAACTTAAATTTATTGGTGCTATAAAAAAGCTACTATTAGTTAGGTCACTTTAATAGAACATACATTGAAAATTGTTCAGAACGGCTACGGTCAGGCGACCACTGAGGCGAGAGGGCGTCGCCTTGATGACCATCACTCATGACCCAGTGTAGGATCATTCATATATCCTGATAAGTTAACGTTTTTGGAACCCTGCACTTTTACTATGCTAACGCCTGGCTTCCATAACGGGCGGTGAATTAGCGGAAATCTGACTTCATCCGCATAAATGGCAATCAATGCCTTTCAACTGGTTCTAAAATAAAAATTATCTGGAGCGTCCCTACTCAGACACAATTTGACTTATAGCATGGCAACATAGCTGGTGGGCTTTGGCGTGCGATATCTACATCTCATTTTTAGCTTGTACAGTGAATCACCCCACATAGCAATATTGAATATTGCAAGCAGTTGATGAGGCTAAAACACAACCACAAAGCGCCGTCCCGGTCTATTCCAGCAAACTGGTGACGCTCTCAGCCGCCCTTTTTACATCCAGGAAAATAAGGCCTAATTTCGCATTGGGTTTGGCCAGAACTGTCAATACGGCATCAGTTCCGGCATAGGTCATTAATACATAGCCCCTGGCACCTTTAATTAATACCTGTTCCAAGGTACCTCTTGCCAGTTCCTGGGAAGTCCTGTCGCCTAGTGAAAGCATGGCGGCGCTCATTGCGCCCACCCGATCTTCATCCATGCCGGATGGCAACACCGACGCAATCATCAAGCCATCAGTTGAGATAATACCTGACGCTTCGATATCCGCCGATGTTCCATTTAGGTCTGTCAATACAGAAGTAAGCAAGTCTGCGCGCATATTTTTTCCTTTTTACACTTAATAAAATAAAAGTCAGGTTACCTTAGCCGCATAGCGTATGGATAAGGCCCAAACCAAATTAACAAATTCCGGTTGATTAAAATGGGGCACGCCGGAAATTACGATGATGAAACGATTTTTACCTATAAACAAAGGCCAAAAACCGATCTGGCTGTTGCCGAAAACGTCGACAATCGCCCAGGTATTACTGGCTAAGCCCAAATTATTATTTAACAATCCGGAGCGGCG
>JAYTJI010000076.1:0-8757 GCA_043731245.1 Methylococcaceae bacterium
TCTCAATGAATACATAAACTTCGCTTCGGCAAATTGTTTTAGATTTTTGTCGCTACTTATCCACATGCCTAGCTGCACAAAATAAGGCTTGCTCTACTGCAAGCCTTAGAGGCTGGGATAAATTAAGCTGATTTATTGCCTAGCAAACTACTGAGTCCAGTCAAACCCATTTGCAGCAAATTGTTATCTCCAGAAACCTGTCCATCAGGGGTTAATTTATCAACGACTTGAGGAAGTAAGTGGGCCAAGCTACTGGCGACATCGGCGGTATTGATGCCCATTTTCGAGGCCAGATCCTGAACAAAAGAAGAGCCCAATACCGATTGAATTTGATCCCCGGTAATAGCCATATTTTGTCCAGTGCCCACCCAGGAGGCGACATGCTCACCCAAACCACTCGCAGAAATTTTTTCTACTAACCCCATCAAGCCACCCGATTGCGGATCGCTGATCAAGCCGATAACAGATTCCAGCAGGTTATTGTCGGTGCTTCCAGGTGCAGCATTATTGGCGGCCTGACCTGTTACAGCCCCTAAGATTGTGTCTAAAACACCCATGATGTTTTCCTATTATTATATAGTGAAGGACTTGTTGATGTGCATGATACTTAGCACGAGGCATCATACTGCTTTCAATCACTTGGGTCAAAACTTCGGCATACCACCTTAAATTAGCAGAACCGACACGCTTGCATTTTTGATTTATGTTTGCAGCTGTTGCATGCAAAAGAGCTGTATTTTCACAATGATGAAGACTACGATTCCTGCATTACAAAGTTAGCACTCTACCCGGTTTTTATTTATTTGAGTTAATGACTGAAGCAGAGCGTTATATTGTGGAGTCGGGTAAAGTCTTTCCAATAATCTGGAAAGCAGCCCCCACCCTTTTTTTTAGTCACTTCAATCTAAATAATTAAGGCCAGAAACAATGCGCTTTACCGCTTTAGCGCGTACGTAAACAAGTCACAAAAATGATGGGGCGCAAAACTTGATCCCAAATTTTCCAAGCATGGATATTGAATCGGAATGCTTTATTGTGGTACGCGATGCGAACCCCTGGCTAACAACATCGTGATCAAAAGCAGCGCTACCCGCCTGATCTGGTAGACACGACCTTAATCCACCATTTCCACCGGGCTTGTCCAACAACCGGTTCAGATTGTGGCTCGCTGTCATTCGCACAATCTAACCTTATTCGTTAGGCAGCAATTTCAATATATTGAACGGTACTTGTTGGCGGCGGTACAGGCAAACCATCTTCAACCATTCCTTCGATATGAAATTCAATTGCTTCACGAATTTCTCGCTCTGCTTCCTCGATTGTATAGCCAGTGGCAACACAGCCTGGCAAATCTGGTACATAAGCCGAGTAATTATTTACCGCTTTTTCGACAACGATTGCATAACGCATTGGTTACTCCTTTAGTTTTGCTTGTTGAGTATGCTATTCAAAGTACCGACTGCTAAATCATCACTAAGTTTGCCAGGGACGGTTACACGACCACTTTTAATTGGATGTTTGAATTAGCGATGGCTTCCTCGCATTGTAACAAGATACCAACCATCTTTTTTCAGCATGATTAAAACGTCATTTACTTTCATGCAAATAGGATAACAGATTGGAATAGTCTTTCCAAAAACGCCTAACTAAAATAGTTGAACACCCTGGCAACAGTCGATGATGACGACAACAATTGCTCAGGGATTAACTGGTCATAAATGGTTTATAGATGCCCTTGTTGACGAGTGTGCTCGATAAACAATCTATCTTTATTACACCTGCTTTTTTGCTAACGCCAATGTCAAACACACCCAACTAATCCAACATGTAAGACGTCATTAAAGAGTCACTTTCTTAGCCTTGTAGCCTGCGTAATAAGCCCCACACTTTAAATTAAAGCAGGTTGTGTTTAACCCGCTATGAAACCTTCGAATGGGTTTGAAAACAGCATCCAGCATAATAAACACACCTTGCCTCTGCTGCCTTTCAGCTATTGCCTGAATAAAGACAATGACGACAAGCGCATTGTCGATTAAAATGAACTGGTTTTTCTTAAACTGTCATCAGTTATCTTCTGAATTTCATACCTTTTCAATGACAAAATACATTTTCATTACCGGTGGTGTTGTTTCATCGCTAGGCAAGGGCATTGCTGCATCGTCGCTAGCCGCTATTCTTGAGGCTCGTGGCCTCAAAGTCACTATGACCAAGCTCGATCCATATATCAATCTTGATCCGGGCACGATGAGCCCTTTTCAACATGGCGAGGTGTTTGTTACTGAAGATGGTGCGGAAACGGATCTTGATTTAGGCCATTATGAGCGGTTTTTAAAAACCACTATGGCCAAAAAGAACAATTTCACCACCGGTCAGGTTTATGACAGTGTCTTGCGTAGAGAACGTAAAGGTGAATATTTAGGTGCTACAGTTCAGGTTATTCCGCATATTACCGATGAAATAAAGCGTCGGATTTATCTTAGTGCTGTGGGCATGGATGTCGCTTTAATTGAGGTCGGCGGCACTGTCGGTGATATTGAATCCTTGCCATTTCTGGAGGCCATCCGGCAAATGCGCTTCGAATTGGGTGTCGATAGGTCGTTGTTTATTCATTTAACACTGGTGCCGTATATTCGTTCGGCCGGTGAAATAAAAACCAAGCCTACCCAGCATTCGGTAAAAGAACTGCGGTCTATCGGCATACAGCCGGATATTCTGATTTGCCGTTCCGAGCAGCCTATACCCACCAGTGATCGCCGTAAAATTGCCTTGTTTACCAATGTTGAAGAAAAGGCGGTTATTTCTGCGATAGATGCTGATTCAATATACCGCATCCCGCTATTGCTGCATGAACAAGGCCTGGATAATATCGTAGTCAGTAAGTTGCGGCTGGACGTGCCGCCTGCGGATTTAACGGAATGGAAGCAGGTTGTTGAAGCACTGGCCCATCCCGTTGATGAGGTGACTATTGCCATTGTCGGTAAGTATGTCGATCATTCTGATGCTTATAAATCACTGAATGAAGCTTTGATTCATGCCGGTATCCGTACCCATACAAAGGTCAATATTAACTATATTGATTCAGAAACCATCGAGGACGAAGGCGTTGCCAGACTTAAAAATGTCGATGCGATTCTGGTGCCGGGGGGCTTTGGCGAGCGCGGTGTGGAAGGCAAAATTGCAACAGTTCGCTATGCACGCGAAAATAAAATCCCATATCTGGGTATTTGTTTGGGGATGCAGGTAGCGGTCATTGAATTTGCTCGCGATGTTGCCAGCCTGGAAGGTGCACATAGCACAGAGTTTTTGCCGAAATCACCGCACCCGGTTATTGGTTTGATTACCGAATGGATGGCTGAAAGTGGTCAACTGGAAACCCGCGATGAAAATTCCGATTTAGGTGGCTCTATGCGCTTAGGTGGTCAGCAATGCCGGTTACAGTCCGATTCATTGGCTTTTCAGCTGTATCAGAAAGATGTCATTACCGAGCGGCATCGCCATCGTTATGAGTTTAACAACCAGTATTTTGAAAAACTGGAAAAGGCTGGCATGCGCTTTTCCGGCAAATCAATTGATGGTCGCCTGGTTGAAGTCATCGAACTACCTGATCATCCGTGGTTTTTGGCGTGCCAGTTTCATCCGGAATTTACGTCAACCCCGCGCAAAGGGCATCCCTTATTTTCCGGTTTTGTCGCCGCTGCGGCGCAACATAAACAGGCAGAAAAGTAACACGATGTTATCACCACAACAGCCCAGTGATTTTATTAGCGTCGCTGATTACCTGCAAAGCGAGTTAATCAGCGACACCAAGCATGAATATCTGGAAGGCCAGGTTTATGCAATGGCAGGAGCAAGTAAAAATCATCAGCGCATTATTACCAATGTGGTGAGAAACTTCAGCGAGCATTTAAAAAATACGCCGTGTGACACCTATGCTTCCGACATAAAAATAAGAATCGGCGATCTGGTCTTTTTTTATCCTGATGTGATCGTGACGTGTAACGATGATACGGAAAATAGCTATTACACCGAACAACCCGTGATTATTGTCGAAGTGTTGTCAAAATCCACCCGCCGCAAAGACGAAACCACCAAGCGGCGCTTGTATCAAACCCTGCCCAGTTTGCAGGAATACGTGTTGATTGAGCAGGACATAGTCGATGTGGAAGTCTGCCGCCGTAGTGAAGGTTGGGTATCCGAGCATTATTTTATGGGCGATGACATAACCTTTGCCGCGATAGCTTTAACGCTGTCGGTCAATGAGATTTATGAGCGCGTGGTTAATGAGGACGTCAATGCGTTTTTGAGAGGTGAAATACTATGAACTGGCAAGAAGTGTGTGAACATCCCAGCTTAAAAGATTTGCCGTTTAAAATTGAATTGGATGAGTTGGGTAAAATTATTATGAGTCCCGTCAAAATTTATCATTCTATTTTACAAGGTGAAATAGAGTTTTTACTGCGCTCTTTATTGAAGAGCGGTAAAACGCTGCCCGAATGCGCCATTAAAACCGGCAAAGGCACCAAAGTCGCCGATGTTGCCTGGGCGTCATTAGATGTATTGTCAAAAATCAAGGATGAAACCGAAGCTTCAATTGCCCCGGAAATCTGTGTTGAGGTCATTTCTTCCAGCAACACAAAAAAAGAAATGGCGGAAAAAAGACAGCTCTATTTTGAAGCCGGAGCCATAGAAGTGTGGATGTGTAACGAAAACGGCGACATGAGTTTTTTTAACGCGGAGCAGCAGTTAACACGCTCTGTATCAGTGCCAGAGTTTCCTGAAAAAGTAACTGTTTAAATAATAGAAAACTAAAAATAAAAATGGCGAACAACAAGTTATTCGATATTTCTTGGAAAGAGGAAAAATCTGTAGAATTGGAAAATGCTAAAGATAGCTGGGCAAACGCTGTTTTTGAAGATCTTTCTGGAGATGGTAATACCTATCTAAATACTATATCAAGATGGTTTGAGGAGTTTACTATTACCTCAAACAAACAAGATGTTGATAAATTCAATAAATTGCAAAGTACCATCACCCAAGAACATTTGGGGGCGGTTAACGAATTGTCTTGGTGGAAGTTTTTGACATGTCGCGGTTTTGATTTAAAACCTATCACTACTGGGAACAAGCCTTCTCCAGACTTTAATTTAAACTTCGAGGGTTCAAATATAATATTTGAGGTTACAACCTTAAACCTAGCGGAAGATGTTAAATGCAAATTGGATGATGCTCAAAAACAAAGCTATTATCGAATAATTACGAACTCGATTCATGGAAAACGTAATCAAATCGAAAAAGTACATGAGCAGAAAAAACCATTTGTACTTGTATTATGCAATTATGATAATTGGAGCGGCTTAGGGACACATTTTTACAAGCTCATTAATGATAAAGAGTTCTTTTCCGATGTATCCAAAATTCTATCCGAAAGACCACAAAGTAAATGTTCTGAAATTGAAATATCCAAGGGACTTTCCGCCATAATATATGTAGTGAGAAGGGTTAGAAATGGAATATCGTTTTACGAAAAAGACAGCATGGTAATAGTTCATAATCCTAATGCTGAATTTTCGTGTTTGAAGGCAATTGGGGAAATAGTTAAGTCAGCAGAAGCAATTGATAAGTGCATTGTTTGTGAAAAAACCTGACTTGTCTAAAAGCAGTTGAACTTTAATTTTATAAAATGAAATGCGTTAAATTACCATGCCTATTATCTCAATGTTTTACGGGATTATCATTCGGTTGTACCTTATGGATAATCAACATCACAACACGGCGCATATTCATGCCAAATATGCAGAGTTTGAGGCTTCTGTTGCCATTGATGATGGTGAAATTCTAGCAGGGCAGTTACCGCGTAAACAGTTACGCCTTGTGCAAGCATGGATTGAATTACACCGTGACGAACTCATGGCTGACTGGGAGTTGGCGGTCAGCGGCGAAACTCCTTATAAAATCACTCCACTGTAAGCGTATGTATTGGGACGTTAAAACAGTTAAACCGTTGGCTGATTATCAACTCTATGTTGAAATAAAAGACGGGCGTTGTGGCATTTTTGATGTGAAGCCTTATTTAGATTTTGGCGTTTTTCATGAATTAAAAAACATCCATTATTTTAATCAGGTTGATATTTTATTTGGCGCGATAACATGGCCCAATGAACAGGATATTGCGCCAGAAACATTACTGGCAAATTTATTACCGCTTAAATAAAAAAGAGAATCCTTATGCAATTATGTGGCTTTGAAGTTGGTTTAAACCAGCCGTTTTTTTTAATCGCTGGCCCTTGTGTTATTGAAAGCGAACAGCTCGCTTTAGATACCGCCGGCTATCTTAAAGAATTAACAACAGCATTAAACATCCCGTTTATTTACAAATCATCATTTGATAAAGCCAATCGCTCATCACACGAAAGTTTTCGGGGCTTGGGTATAGACAAGGGTTTGGAAATACTGGCAAAAGTTAAACAACAAATTGGCGTACCGGTGTTGACCGATGTACACGAAGACACGCCTTTAGCCGAAGTTGCCGCAGTGGTTGACGTCATGCAAACGCCCGCGTTTTTATGTCGGCAAACCAATTTTATTCAGCAAGTTGCCTCGCAAGGCATACCGGTTAATATCAAAAAAGGCCAGTTTTTAGCGCCCTGGGACATGGTACATGTGGCCAATAAAGCCAAAGCTACCGGCAATCAGCAGATTATGGTTTGTGAGCGCGGCGTGTCTTTTGGTTATAACAACTTGGTTTCCGATATGCGCTCGTTAGCAGTGATGCGAGATACTGATTGTCCTGTGGTTTTTGATGCGACCCATTCGGTGCAGCTACCCGGCGGACAAGGCACAAGTTCAGGTGGACAGCGTGAATTTGTACCGGTCTTAGCCAGAGCCGCCGTTGCTGTGGGCATTGCCGGGCTGTTCATGGAAACTCATCCTAATCCTGCTGAGGCCAAAAGTGATGGCCCGAATGCCTGGCCTTTATACAGAATGCAAGAATTATTAGAAGTTTTATTAACCATCGACAGGGCTGTGAAAGCACAAACCCTGATAGAAACAACACTATAGGAAATGTAATGGCTGCAATAGTAGATATTCGTGCAAGAGAAATTTTAGATTCACGCGGTAACCCGACCCTGGAAGCGGATGTGGTTTTAGCTTCCGGTGTGGTTGGCAGTGCCATGGTACCTTCCGGAGCATCAACAGGCGAGCGCGAAGCTATCGAATTGCGTGATGGCGACAAAGCCCGTTATCTGGGTAAAGGCGTATTGAACGCTGTTAATAACGTAAAAACTGAGATTCGTTCTGCGATTGTTGGTATGGATGTGAATGATCAGGCAGGTATCGATAACAAAATGATTGCCCTGGACGGTACGGATACTAAAGCACGTTTGGGCGCAAATGCTATGCTGGCGGTATCTATGGCCGCAGCGCATGCTGCCGCTAAAGAAGCTGGTCAACCCTTGTACCGCCATTTCAATAAATCCGGTGAATTCATATTGCCGGTGCCAATGATGAACATCATCAATGGTGGCTCACACGCTGACAACAGTGTGGATTTACAAGAATTTATGATTTTGCCGGTTGGCGCACCTTCATTCCGGGAAGCGATTCGTTACGGCGCAGAAGTTTTTCATAACTTAAGCAAAGTATTAAAAAGCAAAGGCCTAGCCACTACGGTGGGTGATGAAGGCGGTTTTGCACCCAATTTGTCTTCTAACGAAGAAGCCATCAGCGTTATTTTGCAAGCTATCGAACAAGCGGGTTACAAGCCTGGCGTTGATATTTACTTAGGTCTTGATGCTGCCGCGTCTGAATATTACCATGATGGCATTTATGATTTAGCCTCAGAAAGCAAAACCTACAGTTCAGCACAAATGGCTGATTTCTTTGTTGATTGGGTTGATCGTTACCCGATTATCAGCATCGAAGATGGTTTTGACGAAAATGACTGGGATGGCTGGAAACTGATGACGGAAAAACTGGGTGGACGCATTCAGCTAGTTGGTGATGATTTATTCGTGACCAATCCTGCCATATTGAAAAAAGGTATTGAAAGAAATATCGCCAATTCCATTCTGATTAAAGTAAACCAAATTGGTACCTTGACTGAAACTTTCGCTGCGGTAGATATGGCCCATAAAGCCTCTTACACAGCGGTTATGTCGCATCGTTCCGGCGAAACTGAAGATGTCACTATTGCCGATTTAGCAGTAGCAACCGGCACCGGCCAAATTAAAACCGGATCATTAAGCCGTTCTGACCGTGTCGCCAAATACAACCGCCTGATGAAAATTGAAGAAGAATTAGGCAGTTTGGCTAAATACGCAGGTCGTAGCGCGTTTAGAATGCTTTAAGTTTTATAAGGCTGAAGGCGCAAAAAATACCTTGTGCCTTTAGCCTTATGTCTGTCACTAAAAACTATGAAAATCCTTCTAGCTATCGTTATTTTACTGATTATTATTCTTCAATACCGCTTATGGTCTGGCGATGGCGGTATTAAAGAGGTTAAAGCCTATCAACAGCGTCTTGATGATCTTAATGTGCAGGTAGAAGAAAAAAAAGAGCGTAATGAAGCGCTTTATGCTGAAGTAGAGGACTTAAGAAAAGGACAGGACGCGCTGGAAGAGCGAGCCAGAGATGAATTAGGGATGATTAAAGAAGGCGAGACGTTTTTTCAGGTTCTTGAGTGAAGGCAGGCTAAAGGCGCAAGGCTTAAGGTGAAAAAAGCACTTTTGGCCTTGCGCCTTTTCTTTTTTAAAATAT
>JAYTJI010000077.1:0-7010 GCA_043731245.1 Methylococcaceae bacterium
TCATCCCCGGAATAGCCTTGCGCTGCGGCTATCTTTTTTTCCTGCCTATGATCGAAGCCATAGCTTAAATACATACCCAGAAACGCACCACCGGCAAACATCAAGGCTACAGGTAAGGTATGATGGACACCCAGCCAGGCAATGATGCCTGTCGCTAGCGCGGCAATAATTGCCGCCAGTTTTTTCAAGGGCCATGAGGGCGTACGCGCAAGCGGATTTTGTGACAGGGCCATTTCCGCCTGCAAACCCTTACGCAAACACAAAGCCGCAAAAACAAAAAGCGCAAAACCTGAAGCATTGGCGATTATTCCCAATAAATTGCCTTTGCCCAAAGCAATGATCGTTGCCGGAATCAACGGCAACGGCAAAAAATAAAGCAATAAGCCTCGCGGCGAATAACGTTGCAACATATTGCCCGTAAAGCGTTTTGGCTTTTTGTAATCGGCGAAGGGTGTCATGACTTTGTTACCGTTACCGGAAAAATCGCTTCGACAACAGCGACGGGATCAGCTTTCACCACAGACTGACAAGTCGCCAAACCGACTGTGGCCACCAGCAGAATAAATCCTAAAAATTGTCGTAATAATCGAGACATAAATACCTCCAAATCTTTGCATTATGTGTTTAACCAACCAGGCGGGATTATGACAGATTAAGTCCACGTAGTGGACAAAGCTTTTTGACCATTACTGGCTTGCTTCGACATAACTATGGTATTCATTAGACCGAAAAATACTTTAATATTGCGCTACTAGCCGTTTTTTGCATACCCGGAAGATTCTGACCAGAAGATATTAGGGAACCTCTAAAAATTGCACTTCGACAAGCTCAGTGCAAACGGTAATATTTGTAAATCAATAGCTTATCTGTTTGTGCTGAGCCTGTCGAAGCATAAATAGACAATTTTTAGAGGTTCCCATTAAATTATCCAGCCTCTCAAATAATAAGATAGGTTCTATTGCTGGTAGTGGGTTAAATCTGTAACTTGATTGAAGGGGCGGAGTGGCAAACCTAGGTTTGCCACTCCAAAATATACGCAACGCACAGACATAAAGCCGACAAAGCTATCTAAAAATACAGGTTTAACCCACTACCCTATTGCTTACCTAACTGTCCGGCTTATCATTATTTCACTGCTATTAACGCTGCTGGTTGAAAACCGCCACTGCAACACCTGATTTTATGCTGACAAACGGTTATCATCAGCATGAAGAATCTGTTAATCTCCCATAAAGCTATGTAGTTTATTATGGTATGAAAACTTATTAACTTCTGATATTTATGGTTAGCGCATCCACCTTCCAGATGCTGGGGTGTGATTAAAAGTTCCTCTTTAGAGTACGCACAACTTACGAGTATCTGGCACGATGTTAAACTACATTTTTAATCCCCGAACCATCTGTTTATTTATTCCATTTTTTAACTTAAATCCTATGAAAAAAAATGCTGTTTCTGTTGTTTACGCCAAAATCAATCCTTTACTGTTGCTATTGCTGACACTCTTTTTTAGCTCAGTTGAAACATGGGCGGAGCCAGCTGTGTCAACTGCTGAACAAAAAAGCATTGCGCTGGAAATGACTAAAGATTCGCTACAAGCCAAAATAGAGGCTATCAATACCCGCCAAGGGCTAGCTGAGGCACAAAAATCCAAAGTACTGTCTATTTATCAATCTGCACAAGATAACCTAAACAACAGCGAAAACTTTAAAGTGCGTATTGTTGACTTTACTCAAGCGGTCAAACAAGCGCCTGAGAAAACCAAAAATCTGCAAAAAGAAATTGAGCAAACTCTGCTAAAGATTTCCAAACAAAAAGCGGAAGATTTTAGCAATATCCCCACCGAAGAATTAGATCAACACTTGGTTATTGAAAAGGCACAGATAAGCAGTTTAGACGAACAGCTAAAAAAACTGGAAAACGACCTGGTTTTGCAACAAGCGCGACCGCAAATCATTCGCGAAGAAACGGTAACGGCAAAACAGGATCTTGAAGCGATTCAGAAAAAACTGGAGACCCCTGCTGATAGACTAGATTCAAACCTGGAAGCTGAAGCGCGGCAGGTCTACTTAAAAACACTGATTGACTCACGCACCGCAGAATTAAAAATGTTGGATGTCGAAGCCATCAGCAATCCTGTTCGGGTTGAATTACTTAAAACTGAGTTTCGTTTGCTGGACATTCAAAAAAATGCACTCAATCCTGTTATTTCTGCCATAGAAAACCTGTTAACGGAACGGCGGCAGCAGGAAGCCAAGGATATGCAGGTTGCCCTCAGTCAAACGGAAAAAGAGCTGTCCGGAAAGCATCCCCTCATTCAAGCACTGACTCGTGAGAACATTCAATATAGCCGGGATTTACAGGAAATTACCGCCAAGATTGAAAGTTACACCGAACAAAAAACCAAGCTTGACGCTAAAGCCGGTGAAATTGATAACGACTTTAAAAGCGCGGAGAAGAAAATCCGTTTAGCCGGTTTAAGTCCGGTGCTGGGCAAGATTCTACGTGAGCAGCGCCGTAATCTGGCGACCCGGAATCAATTCAATCTCCAATCAGAAACTATTCAAAACGAAACAGCATTAACCAGTCTTGAGCAATTTAAGATTGAAGACAAGCTGAAACAACTTAACGACATTGATGCCAGTTTGCAGGACATAATGGAATTACAGGTCGACCATAAGCTGCGTGCAGACCAGCGCATGATGGTACAGGCTGAACTGCGGGTATTACTCAACAGCCAGAATGAGCTGCTCAATAAGCTGGCCATCGCTTACACCACTTATTTGCGTACCTTGGGAGACTTTGATTTTTCCAGGCAACAAATGATCGTCCAGGCCACTAAATTTGCGAGTTATCTTGATGAGAATTTGTTGTGGGTAAAAAGCTCTGACCCAATTAATACCCGTTATGTAGCCGGTTTATATCATTCTGCAACATGGCTGCTGTCACCGCTTAATTGGATAGCAGTCATTAAAGACTCAATTAAAGTGGCGATACAGACCCCATTTTTGATTTTCATCGGTGTCATTAGTTTAGGGTTGTTATTGGCAGGTAAAAATTGGGCAAAACAACAGTTAATTGCGATCTCAGTTAAAGTTGAAAAAATATATACCGATAATTTCAACTATACCTTACAGGCTTTAACGTATACGTTAATACTGGTATTGCCGATACCGCTGTTTAGCTATTATTTGGGCTGGTTATTAAGCAGTGACAGTCATGCTGCCGATTTTACCGGAGCTATTGGCACAGGCTTGCAAAGCGCATCAATACCACTGCTCTTCATGCAATTTTTTTACCGTCTATTTGCCGATGAGGGCATAGCGCGTAAACATTTTCAGTGGCAAAAATACACGGCAAGATTAATACGCAAACAAATTGCCTGGCTACGTTTTGTTGCTGTACTATCGGTATTTATTATCGACAGCACAGCTGCATCTAAAGTGACTATGCACAGCGACAATCTAGGCCGCTTGGCATTCATCATTAGTATGCTAGCCATGGCATTTTTTTGGGGTCGGCTGCTCAATCCTAACAGCGGTTTATTGCACGGCACGATCAAAGCCAATCCCGAAAGCTGGATAGCCAAATTGCGTTATATCTGGTATCCAACCGTCATTTCCATACCTGTCGTCATTATTGGTTTTGCTGTTGCCGGCTATTATTCAAGCGCACTGGAGCTTCAGGCACAATTAATTGTCTCACTGCGATTAATCTTTTTGACGGCCATTACCCATGAAATGGTGATCCGATGGTTGACACTGGTGAACAGGCAGTTGGCTATAAAAAATGCTAAGCAAAAACGCAAGGCCGCTGCGCTTACTGAAAAACAACCTACTGCAGGAAGCGAAGATCCGGTTTTACCCGTTGATGAAAAAATTATCGATATTCCTAAAATAAACACCCAGACCATAAGATTGCTTAACGTGTTTATTAGTTTCGGCTTGGTTGTTGGTTTTTGGATAATCTGGAAAAACATATTGCCCGCTTTTTCCTTCTTGGATCGTATTGTACTCTGGCAGCATTTGGTTACTACTGATAATCAAGAGAGCTACCAACCGGTAACCATGACCAATCTGATGTTAGCCGGACTCTATTTTTTTATAGCGGTGGTTTCGGTGCGAAATTTTTCCGGCATTATGGAATTATTAGTGTTTAGACGTTTATCTATAGAAGCGGGAAGTCGTTATGCCGTTAATCAATTGGCAAATTATACCTTGCTTGCTATCGGCTTTATTAGTATCGCTAATGAGCTGGGGGGCAGTTGGTCGCAGGTGCAGTGGCTGGTTGCAGCACTCAGTGTCGGCTTGGGTTTTGGTTTACAGGAAATTTTTGCCAATCTGGTATCGGGTATTATTTTATTGTTTGAACGCCCAATACGGGTGGGTGACACAGTAACTATTGGCGATGTCACGGGTAAAGTCAGTCGTATCCAAATGCGTGCTACAACCCTTATAGATATGGATCAAAAAGAACACGTCGTACCCAACAAAACCTTTATTACCAGTCAGTTGGTCAACTGGAGCTTAACTGACCCCATAACCCGGGTAGTGATTCCTGTGGGCATTGCTTACGGTTCTGATGTTGAGCTGGCGCATAAAGTAATGCTTGATACGGTGCAGTCAACGCCATTGATCCTTAGCGATCCGGCACCGAGCGTACTGATAGTGGGTTTTGGCGAGAATGCGCTGACTTTCTCTATTCGTATTTTCGTTAATGAACTATCACATCGATTGCCGGTTATGCATGATTTATATATGCGGCTTGAAAAAGCCTTGCGTGAACATAAAATAGAAATTCCTTTTCCACAACGGGACATCCATATCCGTTCGGTAGCGCGGGAATTTGATGCAATGGATAATGCCATAAAGGCAACAGTTGAGGCTAATGTCCAGACCTGACTAAGCTTTGAGGGGCTGGCTCGTGCAAGAGCGGCTTTAGCCGCTCCTTTGTTCAGGTTATTGTCTACCGCCCCTAATTACCAGCAAGTTGCCGATAAGCACCACAATAATACAAGAGTGGCTCTCCAGAACGGCATACGCAGGCTTGCACTTCACCTATAATGACCCAATGGGTGCCGGCAAGCACCTTCTCAACGACTCTGCAATCCAGGGACATCAGGCTTTTAGTCAAAATAGGTGCGCCAGTAATACCCGCTTCCCAGTCGGTATTTTCAAAGCGCTGTAACTGGCTGCTGCCGCCTGCAAATTGATTAGAAAGATCTTGTTGGTCTACGTTTAAAACATTAACCGCAAAACTTTGGCTCTCCTGAATACCGCCCCCCGTGTCCGCCGAATCGTTAATACAAACCAGTATTTGCGGTGGATCAACGGAAACACTGGTAAATGCTGTCACTGTCATGCCTTGGACGCCAAATTTTTCAGATATAGTCGTTACCACTGCCACACCACTGGCCCAAAGTTGTAGCGCTTTTTTAAAATCATCAACACTAACGGTCATCTATTCCTCCGGTTATTTGTTATGTTTGTGTGATTCTGTTTCTTTAGGCTTAAAAAAAACAGACCTCAGGTGTTTTAAATCAGTAGTGGATAAGCTATGGATTCGGGTAAATGCACTTACGAAGAAACATATGGGATTTGTTTTTCCTAGAGGCTGGAGTAAAAGACTTGCGTTAATTCTTTCACAATCTCATTAGGAAATAGCAGCCATTTACAAATCATGCCAGTTCAATAATTTCCACGGCATTTCCGTCTGGATCGCGGCAAAAAAGCGCTCTTCGTCCTGATTTGCTCATAGTATAAACAATGCCGGCCTTATTCAAGGCGTCCTGAACTGGCGTGAGTGATAACGCATTTAAGGCAACATGACGATCCCGTCCACCATGTTCAGGCCGACCTGTTATTGGATCTGGATTTTCCAGCTCCAACAAATGAACTTGTTGAGAACCCAATTGAAACCATGCGCCCGGAAAACCCAAATCTGGTCGTTCGACTTGCTGCAAACCCAATATATCACGGTAAAACACCAATGAAACAGCTAAATTGGACGCAATAAGACTGGCATGATTGAGGGAAAGTATGTTCGTTGTCATGGATTGAATTAAATATCTCTTTGATAGGCAAGAAATTATACCTTCTAGCACGTCATTGTTAAGCAATATATGTAGGATTAATGCCCAGGCAGCATACCAAAACCTAAAATAGTTTTGCACCAATCAGTATTGCTGGCAGATACCAAGGGTATGAAAATCAAAAGCCCATTATGCTTTTGCATTTTTTCCTTCACAATCCAGACTAAATGAATATGTTAAACTAGTGCCTTAGTATAAAATCCCCCACTTTTGAAAACTATTCCCTATGCAAGTTATCGCAATTTATCCGGGCACCTTTGACCCCATTACCAATGGACATTTGGATATCATCGCCAGAGCATCAAAACTTTTTCACAAAGTTATTGTTGCAGTGGCAGTCAACCGGGGAAAAACCCCGTTATTTTCTCTTGATGAACGGGTCGAACTGGTAACAGCAGTGACGCCCGAATTCTCTAATCTACAGGTCATTGGGTTTGACAACTTGTTGGTCGATTGTGCCAGGCAGCAAGGTGCGAATGTCATTTTAAGAGGCCTGCGTGCAGTATCCGATTTTGAATATGAATTTCAGCTGGCAGGCATGAACCGGCGACTTGCACCACAACTGGAGACCATGTTCCTAACGCCTGCCGAGCAATATGAATTTATTTCATCAACCATGATCAGAGAAATTGCTCAGCTGAAGGGTGATGTATCCTGTTTTGTCCCGGATGCTGTTCACCAGCGTTTAAAAGAAAAATTTAGTTAGGAGTTTAGAAATGGCACTTATTATTGATGACGAATGTATTAATTGCGATGTCTGTGAACCGGAATGCCCGAATGCCGCCATCTCACAAGGTGAAGACATTTATATTATTGATCCGGAATTATGTACCGAGTGTGTTGGGCATCATGGGCTGCCCCAATGTGTTGAGGTATGTCCGGTTGACTGCATAGATAAAGACCCCAAACATGTTGAAGATCA